>NZ_JASEWO010000033.1:0-33419 GCF_030024295.1 Pantoea sp. Pa-EAmG | reverse complement strand
TCTTGGTTCTGGAAGACGGAACCCAATTCCACGGTCGGGCCATCGGGGCAACGGGATCGGCAGTGGGGGAGGTCGTTTTCAATACGTCAATGACCGGTTATCAAGAAATCCTCACTGATCCTTCCTATTCCCGCCAGATCGTCACCCTCACTTATCCTCATATCGGCAACGTTGGTGCCAATGCCGCCGATGAAGAATCCAGTCAAATCCATGCTCAGGGCCTCGTCATCCGCGATCTGCCGCTGATTACCAGCAACTTCCGCAGCGAAGAGAGCCTGTCAGCCTATCTGCAGCGCAACAATATTGTCGGTATCGCCGATATCGATACGCGCAAACTGACGCGCCTGCTGCGTGAGAAAGGGGCGCTGAACGGCTGCATCATCGCCGGCGACAGTCCGGATGCGGCGCTGGCGCTGCAGAAAGCCCAGTCGTTCCCGGGCCTGAAAGGCATGGACCTGGCGAAAGAAGT
This sequence comes from Pantoea sp. Pa-EAmG, assembly GCF_030024295.1. Classification (NCBI taxonomy): domain Bacteria; kingdom Pseudomonadati; phylum Pseudomonadota; class Gammaproteobacteria; order Enterobacterales; family Erwiniaceae; genus Pantoea; species Pantoea sp. Pa-EAmG. The sequence goes on along the minus strand of NZ_JASEWO010000033.1, from coordinate 32,950 downwards.
GACCACGGCGGAAACCTACGCGTGGCAGCAGGGGAGCTGGGCGCTGAAAGGCGGCCTGCCCGAGCAGCAAAGCGCTGACGCGTTGCCGTTCCACGTGGTGGCTTATGACTACGGCGCCAAGCGCAACATTCTGCGCATGCTGGTGGATCGCGGCTGTCGCCTGACGGTTGTCCCGGCGCAAACGCCGGCTGATGAGGTGCTGGCGCTGAATCCGGACGGGATTTTCCTGTCGAATGGCCCTGGCGACCCGGAGCCGTGCGACTACGCCATCAGCGCGATTCAGGCTTTCCTGAAAACCGACATTCCGGTGTTTGGTATCTGTCTTGGCCATCAGCTACTGGCGCTGGCCAGCGGTGCGAAAACCGTGAAGATGAAGCTTGGCCATCACGGTGGCAACCATCCGGTGAAAGACCTCGATAACAATACTGTGATGATCACCGCGCAGAACCACGGTTTTGCCGTCGATGAAACCAACCTGCCGGCTAACCTGCGCGTGACCCATGTTTCCCTGTTTGACCAGACCGTACAGGGCATTCACCGCACCGATAAACCGGCGTTCAGCTTCCAGGGACATCCGGAAGCCAGCCCAGGCCCGCACGATGCGGCGCCGCTGTTCGATCACTTTATCGAACTGATCGAAGCTTACCGTTCTAACGCGAAGTAATCAGGAGCCCACGATGCCAAAACGTACAGACATAAAATCCATCCTGATCCTTGGCGCTGGCCCGATCGTTATCGGCCAGGCATGTGAATTTGACTACTCCGGTGCGCAAGCCTGTAAAGCGCTGCGTGAAGAGGGTTACCGCGTCATTCTGGTGAACTCCAACCCGGCGACCATCATGACCGACCCGGAAATGGCCGATGCGACCTACATCGAGCCAATTCACTGGGAAGTGGTGCGTAAAATCATCGAAAAAGAGCGCCCGGATGCAGTGCTGCCAACCATGGGCGGTCAGACCGCGCTGAACTGCGCGCTGGAGCTGGAGCGTCAGGGTGTACTGGAAGAGTTCGGCGTCACCATGATTGGTGCCACCGCAGACGCCATTGATAAAGCCGAAGACCGTCGCCGTTTCGACGTGGCGATGAAGAGCATCGGTTTGGACACCGCGCGTTCAGGTATCGCACATACCATGGAAGAAGCGCTGGCTGTGGCTGAAGATGTTGGCTTCCCTTGCATCATCCGTCCTTCCTTTACTATGGGCGGCACCGGCGGCGGTATCGCTTATAACCGTGAAGAGTTTGAAGAGATTTGTGAGCGCGGCCTTGACCTGTCGCCGACCAATGAGCTGCTGATTGATGAGTCGCTGATTGGCTGGAAAGAGTACGAGATGGAAGTGGTGCGTGATAAAAACGACAACTGCATCATCGTCTGCTCGATCGAAAACTTTGACGCCATGGGGATTCACACCGGTGACTCCATCACCGTGGCGCCTGCCCAAACGCTGACCGATAAAGAGTATCAAATCATGCGTAACGCCTCGCTGGCGGTGCTGCGTGAAATCGGTGTCGAAACCGGCGGTTCCAACGTCCAGTTCTCGGTGAACCCGAAAGATGGCCGCCTGATCGTCATTGAGATGAACCCGCGTGTGTCGCGCTCTTCAGCGCTGGCCTCGAAAGCGACCGGCTTCCCGATTGCCAAAGTCGCGGCCAAGCTGGCGGTGGGCTTTACCCTCGATGAACTGATGAACGACATCACCGGCGGCCGTACGCCGGCCTCGTTCGAGCCGTCCATCGACTACGTCGTCACCAAGATTCCCCGCTTCAACTTCGAGAAGTTTGCCGGTGCCAATGACCGTCTGACCACGCAGATGAAGTCGGTTGGTGAAGTGATGGCGATTGGCCGCACGTTCCAGGAGTCGATGCAGAAAGCGCTGCGCGGTCTGGAAGTGGGCGCCAGCGGTTTTGACCCGAAAGTGGATCTGGATGATGGCGAAGCCCTGACCCGTATCCGCCGCGAGCTGAAAGATGCCGGTTCTGACCGCATCTGGTATATCGCTGATGCGTTCCGTGCCGGCATGTCAGTCGACGGCGTGTTCAACCTGACCAACGTTGACCGCTGGTTCCTGGTGCAGATTGAAGAGCTGGTGCGCCTGGAAGAGCAGGTGGCGCGCGAAGGTGTCAACTCGCTGAGCGCGGATTTCCTGCGTGCGCTGAAGCGTAAAGGCTTTGCCGATGTGCGCCTGGCAACGCTGGCGGGCGTGGCGGAGAGTGAAATCCGTAAGCTGCGTCATCAGTTCAACCTGCATCCGGTTTACAAGCGCGTGGATACCTGTGCGGCAGAGTTCGCCACGGACACCGCCTACATGTACTCCACCTATGAAGAAGAGTGCGAAGCCAATCCTAATCAGGATCGCGACAAAATCATGATTCTGGGCGGCGGGCCAAACCGTATCGGCCAGGGCATTGAGTTTGATTACTGCTGCGTGCATGCGGCGTTAGCGCTGCGTGAAGACGGTTACGAAACCATCATGGTCAACTGTAACCCGGAAACCGTGTCAACCGATTACGACACCTCAGACCGTCTCTACTTCGAGCCGGTAACGCTGGAAGACGTGCTGGAGATCGTGCGCATCGAGCAGCCAAAAGGCGTTATCGTGCAGTACGGTGGCCAGACGCCGCTGAAGCTGGCGCGCGCGCTGGAAGCGGCTGGCGTGCCGGTGATTGGTACCAGTCCGGATGCCATTGACCGCGCGGAAGACCGTGAGCGTTTCCAGCAGGCAGTGGATCGCCTGAAACTGAAACAGCCAGCTAACGCCACGGTGGCGACGCTGGAACAGGCGGTAGAGAAAGCCGCAGGGATTGGCTATCCGCTGGTGGTGCGTCCTTCTTATGTGCTGGGCGGCCGGGCGATGGAAATCGTCTATGACGAAGTGGATCTTAAGCGCTACTTCCAGACTGCGGTGTCCGTGTCCAACGATGCGCCAGTGCTGCTGGATCGCTTCCTTGATGACGCGGTGGAAGTGGACGTCGATGCGATTTGCGACGGCGAACGCGTGCTGATTGGTGGCATCATGGAACACATTGAGCAGGCGGGCGTGCACTCCGGTGACTCGGCCTGTTCGCTGCCAGCGTACACCCTGAGCACTGAGATTCAGAACGTGATGCGCCAGCAGGTGGAAAAGCTGGCGTTCGAACTCAACGTACGTGGCCTGATGAACGTGCAGTTTGCGGTCAAGGACAACGAAGTTTACCTGATTGAGGTCAACCCACGTGCCGCGCGTACCGTGCCGTTTGTCTCCAAAGCCACCGGCGTGCCGCTGGCGAAAGTGGCTGCGCGCGTGATGGCTGGCAAAACCCTGGCTGAACAGGGCGTGACCGAAGAGGTGATTCCGCCGTACTACTCGGTAAAAGAAGTGGTGCTGCCGTTCAACAAATTCCCGGGTGTGGACCCGATTCTTGGTCCGGAAATGCGTTCGACCGGTGAGGTGATGGGCGTGGGCCGCACCTTCGCGGAAGCATTCAGCAAAGCTATGCTCGGCGCGCAGAGCAATATGAAGAAGCAGGGGCGTGCGCTGCTGTCAGTGCGTGAAGGCGACAAGAAACGTATTGTTGACCTGGCCGCGAAGCTGCAGAAGTTTGGCTTCGAGCTGGATGCGACGCACGGTACCGCCGTGGTGCTGGGTGAAGCCGGCATCAATCCGCGCCTGGTGAACAAGGTGCACGAAGGGCGTCCGCACATTCAGGATCGCCTGAAGAACGGTGAGTACACCTACATCGTCAACACCACCGCAGGACGCCAGGCGATTGAGGATTCGAAACTGATTCGCCGCAGCGCGCTGCAGTACAAAGTGCATTACGACACCACGCTGAACGGTGGTTTTGCTACCGCGATGGCGCTGAATGCGGATCCGACCGAAAAAGTGATTTCGGTGCAGGAAATGCACGCGCAGATCAAAGGCTAAACCGCCTGCTATGTGACTAAACGGCCCCGCGCGGGCCGTTTTTTTTGGCCTGTTTTGCCTGTGCTGCATAAGGTTATACGTTACAAATCTATTGATTTGACATAATTTTTATCAGTTGATGCGAAACCAGTTACATTCAGGCGTATCCGCACAAAATTATAAATACCTCTCCGCTAAGCGCACCGTACTATTCCGCTGCTCAATCATAGAGCGCTCACCTTTACGGGATATAAAAATGAAAATGCGTGCTTTCACTCTCAGCGCAGTGGCTGCGTTACTTGTTGCTGCACCTCTCGCCAGTCAGGCGGAAATCACCCTGCTGAAGCAGGATCCGCAGGCCGGCGATCCGCTTAGCCGTCTCGATTTCAAAGTGGGCGGCAGTATTCGTCCGCAGTATCTGCATCAGAACGGGGTTAACGATAAATCTTATAAGCGTAACGGCTACGACGGCGGTTCACGTTTCCGCTTCAGCGCCAACTACTACCTGTTTGACGATGTCAGCTGGGTGGGTTACTACGAGCTGGGCGTTAACTTCCCTGCCTGGTGGGGCTGGGATAACCACTATGCGGACGGCGCCCATAACACCACGCGTCGCCAGCTGTATACCGGTTTCAAAAGCGCATCGCTGGGCGAGCTCTATTTTGGCCAGCAGAACAGCGTTTATTACGATGTCGTCGGCGCTAAAACCGATATCTGGGACTACGATATGCTGGCCCAGGCACCGGGTAACGGCATCAACGGTGACTACGACGGATCTTACCGCTCGCGCAAGATGCTGAAGTATAAAAACACCTTTGGCGATGCGGATGTCTATGCCGCTTATCTGTTTGAAGATGACGACTATCTGCCGGGCAACGGCCTGCGCTACAAGCGCAAGGGCGGCGGTTCGCTGGGTGTGAACTATCACATCACCAAAGATCTGGCGTGGGGCACCGCGTGGAACTACACCCGCGCGGATATCCGCAATCCGGGCAATGGCGACAGCAAGCGTTACGACCAGAATATCTACGGCACCGCGCTGAGCTGGACGCCGGACAACTGGACGCTGTCCGCCGGTGCGGGCTGGTATGAGAACTTCTCGCCAACTAAACGCAACACCGTTAACAACTACTTCGCGGATGATGCGTGGGGCGTTGAATACTTCGCCGGTTATAAATTCCCGATCGGCCAGTATGCTGTGAAGAGCATCCAGCCGTACTTCATGGGCGATCGCCTGGAGTTCGTCAACGGACGTAACTACAAGCGTATCGATAACGGCGTGGGCGTCAGCGCGCAGCTCGACTACGGTTTCCGCGTCGACTACGAGTACGTGATCACCTCCAGTACCGATAAATCTCTGGGCAACGTTAATCTGGTGCGCCTGCGCTACGATTTCTGATGCGTAAATCAACGGCTCCTGCGGGAGCCGTTTTTTTTGGGCGGGCACAGTGCGCTTTTCTTTACACAGCGCGCGGTCAGCGCGGAGCATCACCCTGAGTTGTAGCGCCTTCACCGCGAATTCTGGCGGCTCTTTCCGCTAACGGCCGCAAAGCCGGAGTAAAACTCTGTCGCTCAGACAAAACGCCGAGCCAAGCGGGCTTTACGTAAATAGCACGGTCGTCCTATCGACGAAAGTTTCACCTTTACGTATCATTGCGCCAATTTTTTTCCTGTAGGTCTTTTAACATGATTAGTTTGATCGCGGCACTGGCAGCAGATCGTATTATTGGCATGGAAAACGCCATGCCATGGCACCTGCCTGCCGACCTCGCGTGGTTCAAGCGCAACACGCTGAACAAACCGGTGATTATGGGCCGTCTGACCTTTGAATCGATTGGTCGCCCGTTACCGGGACGCCTGAATATTGTGGTCAGCAGCCAGCCCGGCAACCATGACGGCGTGACCTGGGTGACGTCGCCGGAAGAGGCAATTGCCGCAGCGGGTGAGGCAGAAGAGATCATGGTGATTGGTGGTGGCCGGATTTATGCGCAGATGCTGGCGCGTGCCGATCGTCTCTATCTGACGCATATCGATGCGGAAGTGGAAGGCGACACCCAGTTCCCGGATTACGAGCCGGACGAGTGGCAGTCGACGTTCAGTGAGTTCCACGATGCCGATGCGCAGAATTCGCACAGTTACTGCTTTGAGATTCTGGATCGCCGTCGTTGATTGTGGCCAGTTGCGCATGAATGCGCAGCCTGTAAAGGCAGGGATCAATCGCTGTTTATGACCTTCCAGGTGCGCATAAATGCGCACCCTACAACGGCAGGGACCAATCTCTGTTTATGACGCGATAAACCCGTGCAATATCAGGCTGATGGCTATCACGGTACAGATGGTCGTTGTAGGGTCGCCATTTATGGTGACCAAAAAAAAGCCCCGCTAACATCGCGGGGCTTTTTGTTTACTGCATATCGCTCAGGGGGAGGGCGCATTCACCGCGCTTTCCGCCATGGCCTGGTCACGGTTCGAGACCTGGGTGTAATACTGGCCGCTCTCCCAGTGCAGCAGGGTCAGCGTTCCGCCCCAGCAGCAGCCGGTGTCGAGCCCGATCACATGCTCTGGCGTGCCTTTTCCTTCCAGCGAAGCCCAGTGACCAAAGATTTGCGTATAATCACTGCTGATTTTGCCGGGCACCTGGAACCACGGTTTCAGCGGCGGCGGCGCTGAGGCGGGTGCCTCTTTGCAAATCATGTCGAGCTGACCATTGGGGAAACAGAAGCGCATGCGCGTCAGCGCATTGGTGCTGAAACGCAGGCGCGCCAGTCCGCTCAGTTCCGGTGTCCAGTTGTTCGGCATGTCGCCATACATGGCATCGAGAAACAGCGGATAGCTGTCGCTGGATAAGACCGCCTCAACTTCGCGCGCGCACTGCTGTGCCGTCTCCAGATCCCACTGCGGCGTAATGCCAGCATGCGCCATCAGCAGCTTTTTCTCTTCATCCACCTGCAGCAGCGGCTGGCGACGCAGCCAGTTAATCAGCTCGTCGGCATCGTCCGCTTCCAGCAGGGGCGTCAGGCGATCCTTGGGCTTGTTACGGCTGATACCGGCATACACTGCCAGCAAATGCAGGTCATGGTTGCCCAGCACTATGCGCACACAGTCTCCGAGCGACCTGACGTAGCGCAGTACCTCAAGCGAACCCGGACCGCGCGCCACCAGGTCGCCGGTCAGCCAGAGCTCGTCCTGCTGCGCATCGAAATTGACCTGCGCCAGCAGCGCACGTAATTCGTCATAACAGCCGTGAATATCGCCAATCAGGTATGTACTCATTAAGTCAGTCCGATGAAAACGCGCCGCCCGCACTGGCCGGGCGGAGGAGGAATTAGTGAATGTGGGTTTGCACCGCGAGGCGGAACACCGGAATCTCCACGTGGAAGGTCTCGCCCTCTTCGTCGATCATCACATAGTGTCCCTGCATGGTGCCCATCGGCGTTTCCAGAACCGCACCGCTGGTGTACTGAAACTCATTGCCGGGCGCGATATGCGGCTGCTCACCGACCACGCCTTCACCCTGCACTTCGGTCTCGCGCCCGTTGCCATTGGTGATCAGCCAGTAGCGGCTGCGCAGCTGCACGCTGTTGCGCCCGAGGTTACGGATGGTGATGGTGTAGGCAAACACGTAGCGATCCTCATCGGGAGAGGATTGCGATTCCACATACTGACTCAGTACCTGAACACAAACGCGGGCCAGTTCACTCATGCACTCAGTTCTCCGCAGATTCAGCCTGATGATTGCCCAGCCAGTTTGCCAGCTGGCAATACTGCGCCACGGTGACATTTTCTGCCCGCAGCGAGGCGTCGATGTTGAGTTCATCCAGCGCACCGGCCGTGAACAGGTGTCCCAGGCTGTTACGCAGGGTTTTGCGTCGCTGACCAAACGCTTCGGTGGTGATACGGCTCAGTAAACGCACATCGCTGACCGGATACGGTGGCTGGGTAAAGGGCACCAGACGCACCACCGCCGAATCCACTTTCGGTGGCGGGGTGAACGATTGTGGTGGCACTTCCAGCACCGGAATCACCTGACAATAATATTGCGCCATCACGCTGAGACGCCCGTAAGCTTTGCTGCCCGGGCCGGCTACCAGACGGTTAACCACCTCTTTCTGCAGCATGAAGTGCATATCTTTAATCGAACCAGTATAGCTGAAAAGGTGGAACATCAGCGGCGTCGAGATGTTGTACGGCAGGTTGCCGAACACGCGCAGCGGCTGCCCCTGCTCCTTTGACAGCGCGGAGAAGTCGAAGGTCATCGCATCCTGCTGATAAATCGTCAGCTTAGGACCGAGGAACGGGTGCGTCTGCAAACGCGCGGCAAGGTCGCGGTCCAGCTCGACGACAGTCAGCGCATCAAGACGCTCGCCCACCGGCTCGGTTAACGCACCCAGCCCTGGGCCAATCTCCACCATGGCTTCACCCTTTTGCGGATGAATAGCGGAGACGATGCTGTCGATAATGTACTGATCGTTCAGGAAGTTCTGCCCGAAACGTTTACGGGCGTAGTGCCCCTGATGGACGCGATTATTCATTACTGCTCTTGATCATAGTGATGGCGAGGTTAAGCGCCGTAATAAAGCTGCCCGGCTCTGCGCTGCCCAGACCGGCGAGTTCCAGCGCGGTGCCGTGGTCAACAGAGGTACGGATAAATGGCAGGCCGAGGGTGATATTCACCGCGCGACCAAATCCCTGAAATTTTAGCACCGGCAGGCCCTGGTCGTGATACATCGCCAGCACCGCATCAGCGTGCTGCAGATATTTCGGCTGAAACAGTGTATCCGCCGGTAACGGACCGGTGAGCTGCAGGCCCTGCTGGCGCAGTTCGTCGAGCGCCGGAATGATGGTATCGATCTCTTCCCGGCCCATATGACCGCTTTCGCCAGCATGCGGGTTGAGCCCGCAGACAAAGATATGCGGCTGCGGAATGCCAAACTTACGCTGCAAATCCTGATGCAGGATGGTGATCACTTCATGCAGGCTGTCACGGGTGATGGCGTCCGCGACATCTTTCAGCGGCAGATGCGTGGTGGCCAGCGCCACGCGCAACGCTTCGGTCGCCAGCATCATCACCACGCGATCGCCACCGGCGCGCTCAGCAAAGAACTCGGTGTGGCCGGTGAAGGGGATGCCGGCGTCATTGATCACGCCTTTGTGCACCGGACCGGTTACCAGCGCGGCAAACTCGCCGCTGAGGCAGCCGTCGCAGGCGCGGGCCAGCGTCTCCAGTACGTAATGACCGTTGGCGACCGTCAGTTCGCCGGCGGTCACCGGCTGCGCCGTCGCGATGGACAGCAGCGTCAGCGTACCGGCCTGCTGCGGCTGTGGTGCCACGCCGGGCTGATAGTCACCCAGCGTCAGCGGCAAACCCAGTTGAGCCGCGCGCTGGCGCAGCACGTCGCCGTCTGCGCACACCACCAGCTCCACCGGCCAGTCACGCTGAGCCAGCGCAACGGCGAGATCGGGACCAATCCCGGCGGGTTCGCCGGGCGTGATCGCCACACGATAATTACTGACCATTGCCATCCAGAATCTTCACGTAAGCACTGGCGCGCTGTTCCTGCATCCAGGTTTGCGCTTCTTCGGCAAACTTACGGTTGAACAGCAGACGGTACGCGCGCTCTTTCTGCGCGGCATCGGTTTTATCCACCTGACGGGTATCCAGCAGCTGAATCAGGTGCCAGCCGAAGGAGGAGTGCACCGGCGCACTGACCTGGCCTTTCTGCAGCTTCAGCAGCGCATCACGGAACGCCGGATCGTAGATTTCCGGTGACGCCCAGCCGAGGTCGCCGCCCTGGTTCGCGGAACCCGGATCGTCGGAGAACTGTTTCGCGGCAGCGGCGAAGGTGGTTTTGCCACTCTTGATGTCTGCGGCGATCTGTTCAATCTTCTGACGTGCCTGATCGTCGGTAAGGATCGGTGACGGCTTCAGCAGAATGTGGCGGGCATGCACTTCGGTGACCGAAATGTTTTTGCTCTCACCGCGCAGGTCGTTCACTTTCAGGATATGGAAGCCAACGCCGGAGCGGATTGGGCCGACGATGTCGCCTTTCTTCGCGCTGCTCAGCGCCTGCGAGAACAGCGTTGGCAGCTCTTCAATTTTGCCCCAGCCCATGTTGCCGCCTTTCAGCGCCTGCGGATCGGCAGAGTAGGTCACGGCCAGTTTACCGAAATCGGCACCGCCTTTCAGTTCACCCACCAGCTGACGCGCCAGCGCTTCCTGGTCATCAACCTGCTGCTGGGTTGGATTTTCCGGCAGCGGCAGCAGAATCTGACTGATGTTAAGTTCGGTGCCCTGGGTATTCTGCGAGCCAATCTGCTTAGCCAGCGTATCCACTTCCTGCGGCAGAATGGTGACACGACGGCGCACTTCATTGTTACGCACTTCAGAGATCAGCATCTCTTTGCGGATCTGCGCGCGATAATCGTTGTAGTTCATCCCGTCATAGGCCAGACGGCTGCGCAGCTGATCAACGCTCATGCGGTTCTGCGCGGCGATATTCTGGATCGCCTGATCCAGTTGCTGATCGCTCACCTGCAGACCGGCTTTTTCGCCCATCTGCAGAATGATGGCGTCCATGACCTGGCGTTCAAGGATCTGATGACGCAGGGTTTTGTCATCCGGCAGCTGCTGACCAGCCTGCTGCGCCTGTGACTTCACCGTGCGCAGCATGTTGTCTACGTCACTTTCCAGCACCACGCCGTTGTTCACGACTGCGGCAACTTTATCGACCATCTGTGGGGCTGCGAACGCAGTGTTAGCGGTAATCGCCACACCAAGAATCAGCATTCTCCAGTTCTTCATACTTTATCCATTGTTGTTTCCGCACTGCGGGATAGCCTGTCAAACATCACAACATCAGAAAGCGCGCTGGTAAGGGATGATGCCCTGACGCAGCATTTCATTGGTGCCTAAGCCATAGTTAGAACTCAGACCACGTAGCTCAATGTTGAATGAGATTTGGTTGTCGTACTTACTGTCGTTGTTTTCCCAACCGTTGATCTTGCGCTCGTAACCCAGACGAATGGCGTAGCAGCAGGAGCTGTACTGCAGACCGACTAGCTGCTCGGCCGGACGGCTGTTGCGGGTGTCATAGTAGTAACCCCCCACCAGCGACCAGGCATCGGCAATCGGCCAGCTGGCCGTGGCGCCCACCTGCGAGATACCGTTTTTGTAGATCGGGTTAGTGACATAGCTGGGGTTATTCAACGCCTGCGCCACATACTCCGGGCTGCTGTAGCGATAGCTCAGCTGCACCATACGGTCGGCATCACGACGGTATTCCACAATGGCATTGCCCTGGGAAACGTTGTCCAGCCGCGTATCGTATTGCAGGCCACCGCGTACGCCCCAGCGATCGCTGACTTTCCAGTAAGTATCACCCGCCCACACCAGGCTACCGGTATCATCTTCTTTATTCGTCTGGTTTACGCCGGTACGAGACGGGGTAAACGAGTAGATTTGACCCACGGAAACGTTAAAACGTTCAACCAGATCGTTATCATAAATACGCGTGGTCACGCCGGTCGCCACTTCGTTAGACGAAGCGATACGATCGAGGCCGCTGTAGGTGCGATCGCGGAACAGGCCGGTGTAGTCGGTCTGCAGCAGCGTGGAGTCGTACGGATAGATGTTGCTCTGGTTGCGGTACGGGATATACAGGTACTGCACGCGCGGTTCCAGCGTCTGGGTGTAGCCTTCGGCCCAGTCCATATTGCGGTCAAATACCAGGCGACCATCTACCTTGAACTGCGGCAGGGTACGGTTGACCGACTCTTTCAGCTGATTGGTGCGGGTGGTATCGATATTTTCGTTGTAGTAGTTAACGTTATCCTGCTGGTAATGCGTCGCCAGCAGCTTTGCCTCGGTATCCAGGCTGGCCCAGCCGTTGGACAGCGGCAGGTTGAGCGTTGGCTCGATGTGCAAACGCGTCGCTTCCGGCATTCGGTTACTGACGTTAGTGAACTTCACCGCCTGCGCATAGATGCGACCGTCAAACGGCCCGATATCGTTCTGGTACAGATTGACATCCAGCTGCGGCATCGCCCGGTACACGTTCTGGCTGCTGGTATTACCAAACACCTGGAAGTCTTTGCTGGACAGCGTCGCATCCCAGTTGGTGTCAGCGTAGCCTACGCTGAATTTCTGCGTGGCGTAGCCGTCAGTCGAGCTGTAGTACTTCGAATCAAGATCGTTGAAGTAATAAGGATCGCTGACTTTGGTGTAGTCGGCGTTGAAGCGCCAGTGCTGATCGTAGACGCCGGAGTGACGCCAGTAGAACAGCCAGCGGTCGTCGTTGCTGTCGTTCTGCACCGACGGTCGCGCGGCTTTATCTTTGTTGTACTGATTGTCAGACGGCAGATAGTCCAGCTCTAACAGGCCGGCACCAAACTGCGTCAGGTAGCGGAACTCGTTCTGCAGCTGCAGACCGCGCTTGCTCATGTAGTGCGGCGTAATAGTGGCATCGGCCTGAGGCGCGATGTTCCAGTAGTACGGCAGCATGAATTCGAAGCCGTTGTTGCTGCCGTATTTCGCGTTGGGGATCAGGAAGCCGGAGCGGCGGCGGTCGCCAATCGGCAGCTGCAGATACGGGCTGTAGAATACCGGCACGTTGCCGAGCTTGAAGCGCGCATTCCAGATCTCCGCCACTTCTTCTTCACGGTCCTGAATCACTTCCGAACCGACCACGCTCCAGCTGTTGGAACCTGGCAGACAGGAGGTAAAGCTGCCGTTTTCCAGAATGGTATAGCGGTTATTACCGCGCAGTTTCATCTGGTCAGCATCACCGCGACCCTGACGGCCGACCATCTGATAATTACCGTTCCACACGTTGGTGTCTTTGGTGTTCAGATTGGACCAGGCTTTCGGACCTTTCAGGATGACCTGGTTGTCGTCATAGTGCACATTACCCAGCGCATCGACGGTACGCACCGGCGTCGTTTGTCCGTCCTGCTGACGCTGATGCAGCTGCATCTCGTCGGCAACCAGACGGCTGTTCCCCTGCTGCACATCAACATTGCCGGTGAACACCGCGTCGTTCGGATAGTTCCCTTTTGCTGAGTCAGAGTTGATGGTTACCGGCAGCGAATTCGCGTCGCCACTGACCAGCGGACGGTTGTAGCTCGGCACGCCCAGCATACACTGCGACATCAGATCGTCGGCCAGTGCATGCTGACTATAAAGCGCTGCACCAATCATGGTAGCCAGCAGGGTAGGTATACGTTTTTTCATACGCGGTTTCGATAATTCCATGAAAACTGGCATCATGCCGACAATCCGGACAGAGACTAACGTACCGCCCGGCGTTGCGCCAGTGTTAATCCTGCTCTGCCTGCGTTGCCGTTAGGCGCGGAGATAAATGACAGGTATGATAATGCAATTTTCAGCCGCAAGCATGGCGAATTGAGGAGTTTATGCGCTACTGGGGAAAAGTTATTGGTCTGGCTCTCGGCTTACTTTCCGGAGCAGGCTTTTGGGGCATCGTACTGGGTCTGATCATTGGTCATCTGTTTGACAAAGTGCGCAGCGTAAAAGGACAGGGCTACTTCGCCAATAATCAGGCGCGTCAGACGCTGTTCTTCAGCACCACGTTCCAGGTGATGGGCCATCTGACCAAGTCAAAAGGGCGCGTCACCGAAGCGGATATCCAGATTGCCTCTTTATTTATGGATCGCATGCAGCTGCATGGCGAGGCGCGTACCGCGGCACAACGTGCGTTCCGTGAAGGTAAGCAGAGCGAATATCCGTTACGTAACAAGCTGCGCGAGCTGCGCAGCGCCTGCTTTGGCCGTTTCGACCTGATTCGGATGTTTCTGGAAATTCAAATCCAGGCGGCGTTCGCTGATGGTTCGCTGCATCCCAACGAGCGTCAGGTGCTGTACGTCATCGCGGAAGAGCTGGGGATTTCCCGCGCGCAGTTCGATCAGTTCCTGCGCATGATGGAGGGCGGTCAGCAGTTTGGTGGCGGTTCGTCATACGGCGGCGCTTATCAGCAGGCGAAACGTGGCCCGACGCTGGAAGATGCCTGCAGCGTACTGGGGGTGAAAAGCAGCGACGACAGCACCACCATCAAGCGCGCCTACCGCAAGCTGATGGCCGAGCACCATCCGGATAAGCTGGTGGCGAAAGGCCTGCCGCCGGAGATGATGGAGATGGCGAAGCAGAAAGCGCAGGAGATTCAGGCCGCGTACGACCTGATTCGCAAAGAGAAGGGCTTTAAATAAGGGGCTGCTGCCCCTTAAAAATCGGCCGGCTGGCGAAACGTCATGCTGTTGCCAAACGCCGGATGGGTAATGGTCAGCGATTCGGCGTGCAGCTGCAGGCGTGGCGCCATGGCTAACGCCTCGGGGTGGGCATAGAAGCGATCGCCGAGAATCGGATGCCCCAGCGCCAGCAGATGCACGCGCAGCTGGTGGGAACGGCCGGTGATCGGCTTCAGCTGCACCCGCGCGCTGTTATCGGCGTCATACGCCAGCACCTGATACTCCGTCTGCGCCGGCTTACCCAGCTCCACACTCACCATCTGCTTCGGCCGGTTAGGCCAGTCGCAAATCAGCGGCAGATCGATCATGCCCTGTTCCGCTGCCGGATGTCCCCAGACGCGCGCCACATACTGCTTCGCGGGCTCGCGCTCGCGAAACTGCCGCTTCAGCTCGCGCTCAGCCGCCTTGGTCAGCGCCACCACAATCACACCGCTGGTGGCCATATCGAGCCGGTGCACCGACTCCGCCTGCGGAAAATCACGCTGGATGCGCGTCATCACGCTGTCCTTGTGCTCCTCAAGGCGGCCAGGCACCGACAGCAAACCGCTCGGCTTGTTAACCACCATGATGTGCTCGTCCTGATACAGAATATGCAGCCAGGGGTCGAGCGGCGGATTGTAGGGTTCCATCAGCATGATTCAGCGCGGCCTCAGCGATTATTGGTGTGTCACAACGATCAGACGCAGCGCATCCAGCCGCCAGCCGGCCTCACCGAGGCTGGCCAGCACCTGCTCGCGGTTGCTCTCCAGCGCATCAACCTCATCATCACGGATGTTGGGGTTGACCGCTTTCAGCGCTTCAAGGCGCGACAGCTCGGCGCTCAGCTTCTCATCGGCTTCGGCTTTGGCCGCCGCAATCAGCGCCTGCGCTTCCGGCACGATGACTTTTTCCGCCTGCGTCAGGATGTGATGCACATCCTGCTGCACCGCGTTCACCAGCTTGCTGCCGGTATGGCGATTGACTGCGTTGAGCTGACGGTTAAAGCTTTCGAACTCCACCTTGCCGGCGAGATTATTTCCGGCGCGATCCATCAGCAGGCGGACCGGCGTGGGCGGCAGGAAGCGGGTAAGCTGCAGGTGCTTCGGCGCCTGTGCTTCGACCACATAGATCATCTCTACCAGCAGCGTGCCCACCGGCAGCGCCTTGTTCTTCAGCAGCGACAGCGCACAGCTGCCGGTGTCGCCGGAGAGAATCAGGTCGAGGCCGTTGCGAATCAGCGGATGTTCCCAGGTAATGAACTGGGTATCTTCGCGTGACAGCGCCTGGTTACGGTTAAAGGTTACGGTGCAGCCATCTTCCGGCAGACCGGGGAAATCCGGCACCAGCATGTGGTCAGACGGCGTCAGGACGATCAGGTTATCGCTGCGATCTTCCTGGTTGATCCCGACGATATCAAACAGGTTGAGCGCAAAGTTCACCAGCTCGGTGTCGTTATCCTGCTCGCCGATGGCATCGGCCAGCGCCTGCGCGGCTTCGCCACCGTTCGAGTTCAGCTCCAGCAGACGGTCGCGCCCCTGCTCCAGCTGCGCCTTCAGGGTGTCATGCTGTTTGCGGCTCTGGGCGATAAAGTCGTCCAGCCCCTGCGGATTGTCCGGTGCGGCCAGATACTCAATCAGCTGCGGGTAGGCGCTGTCGTAGATGGTGCGGCCGGTCGGGCAGGTGTGCTCAAATGCGTCCAGCCCTTCGTGATACCAGCGCAGCAGCACTGCCTGGGCGGTTTTCTCCAGCCACGGCACCAGAATCTGGATGTCATGCAGCTGGCCGATACGATCGAGACGGCCGATACGCTGCTCGAGCAGATCCGGGTTAAACGGTAAATCGAACATCACCAGCCGGCTGGCGAACTGGAAGTTACGCCCTTCCGAGCCGATCTCCGAACACAGCAGCACCTGGGCGCCATCTTCCTGCGAAGCGAAGAAGGCGGCCGCGCGGTCGCGTTCGATAATTGATAGCCCTTCATGGAACACCGCGGCGCGGATGCCTTCACGCTCGCGCAGCACCTGCTCCAGCTGCAGCGCAGTGGCCGCTTTGGCGCAAATCACCAGCACTTTCTCTTTACGGTTGCTGGTGAGGTAGCCCATCAGCCACTCAACGCGCGGGTCGAAGTTCCACCAGGTGCCGCTGTCGCCTTCAAATTCCTGGTAAATCTGCTCGGGATACAGCATGTCGCGCGCGCGCTCTTCCGCCGTTTTGCGCGCCGCCATAATGCCGGAGACTTTAATCGCCGTCTGATACTGCGCCGGCAGCGGCAGGCGAATCTGATGCAGTTCGCGTTTCGGGAAGCCCTTCACACCGTTACGCGTGTTACGGAACAGCACGCGGCTGGTGCCGTGGCGATCCATCAGCATCGAAATCAGCTCTTTACGCGCGTCGTCTTTGCCGTCGCGATCGCTGTTCGCTACCTGCAGCAGCGGCTCAATATCCTGCTCACCGACCAGATCGTTGATCAGGTTCATCTCGTCTTTGCTAATGGCGTGATCGGCCAGCAGCGTACTGACGGCGTCAGCCACCGGGCGGTAGTGCTGCTGCTCGGCCACAAACTGCGCGAAATCGTGGAAACGATTCGGGTCCAGCAGGCGCAGACGGGCAAAGTGGCTCTCCATGCCGAGCTGTTCCGGCGTCGCGGTCAGCAGCAGCACGCCGGCGGTCTTTTCCGCCAGCTGTTCGATAACCTGATATTCGCGGCTCGGCGCGGCTTCGCTCCACGCCAGATGGTGCGCTTCGTCGACCACCAGCAGATCCCAGTCAGCTTCGGCCAGCAGCTCCAGCCGCTGTTTGTTGCGGCGGACAAAATCCAGCGAGCAGATAATCAGCTGCTCGGTATCAAACGGATTGTCGCTGTCGTGCTGCGCTTCGGTGTAGCGATCGTCGTCGAACAGGGCAAAGCGCAGGTTGAAGCGGCGCAGCATTTCCACCAGCCACTGGTGCTGCAGGGTTTCCGGCACCACGATCAGCACGCGCTCGGCGCGTCCGGCCAGCAGCTGCTGCTGGATAATCATCCCGGCTTCAATGGTTTTACCCAGGCCGACTTCATCGGCCAGCAGCACGCGCGGCGCGTGACGGCGACCGACGTCATGCGCGATGTGCAGCTGATGCGGAATCAGGTTGGTGCGCATGCCGCGCAGGCCGCTAATCGGCAGGCGATACTGTTCGCTCTGGTATTTGCGTGCGCGGAAGCGCAGGGCGAAGCGATCCATGCGGTCCAGCTGGCCGGCAAACAGGCGATCCTGTGGTTTGCTGAACACCAGTTTGCTGTCGAGCATCACTTCACGCAGCACCACGTTGCTTTCGTCGGTATCAAGACGCGTGCCGATGTAAGTCACTAAATCGTTTTCGTTGCGGACTTCATCAACCTGCATCTGCCAGCCTTCGTGGCTGGTGACGGTATCACCCGGATTAAAAATCACGCGGGTGACCGGAGAATCATTACGGGCATAGAGGCGGTTTTCGCCGGTGGCGGGAAACATCAGTGTGACCATGCGCGTATCCAGCGCCACGACTGTCCCCAGTCCCAGCTCACTTTCCGTATCACTAATCCAGCGTTGACCCAGTGTAAAAACCATATATTTTTTGCTCGATTCTCTAAAAGATAGAAAGACGTTCGCCTGCTCTCAGACAATACCCCACCGCCAGACAGTTATCTGGTCAGCTGGTGCACGCGGTGAGAATCAGGAAGGGCGCTATGGTACTGGATGGCAGGGCATTCGTCACCTGTCAAAAAAGCCCCAGTTGCCCGGTGATCAGTGTAGCAAAGTCATCACCGACAAACGGTAAAATCCCTTCGGCGATCGGCTGCAGCTGCTTGCTGACGTAGTGATCGTAATCCAGCGGCGTGCTGCGCGCTTCCAGCGGCTCCGGCCCGGCGGTGGCCATGACGTAGCGGATCGATCCGCCGTTCTGATACTGCAGCGGACGCTGCAGTTTACGGTTATGTTCATCGGCGAGGCGCGCGGCACGCACGTGGGGCGGCACGTTGCGTTCGTAATCTTTCAGCGGCCGGCGCAGGCGCTTTTTATACACCAGCAGATCGTCCAGTTCGCCGGCCAGCAACTGTGCCACCGTGTCGCGAATGTAGTCCTGCCAGGGTTCACCGCGGAAGATGCGGCCATACAGCGTCTGCTGGAACTGCTGCGCCAGCGGCGTCCAGTCGGTGCGCACCGATTCCAGTCCCTTAAACACCAGCCGTTCGTCGCCGTCGCGGCGAATCAGTCCGGCGTAGCGCTTTTTACTGCCCTGTTCGGCGCCGCGAATGGTTGGCATCAGGAAGCGGCTGAAGTGGGTTTCGTACTCCAGCTCCAGCGCGCTGTCGAGACCGTAAGTCTGCTGCAGATGCTGTTGCCACCAGCGATTCACGTGCCCGGCCAGCCGCTGGCCGATCGCGGCGGCATCGGCTTCGCTGTGGGCGCTTTTCAGCCAGACAAAAGTAGAATCGGTGTCACCGTAAATCACGTCAAAACCTTCGGCTTCAATCAGCTCACGCGTTTGCTGCATGATGGCGTGGCCGCGCAGGGTAATCGACGAAGCGAGGCGCGGATCGAAAAAGCGACAGGCGCTGGTGCCGAGTACGCCATAAAAAGCGTTCATGATGATCTTCAGCGCCTGCGACAGCGGCTGGTTGCCATCGCGTTTGGCGGCCTCGCGCCCCTGCCAGATCTGCCCGACAATCGCCGGTAAACAGTGGGTGCGGCGCGAAAAGCGCGCGTGGCGAAAACCGGGAACCGAATCGGCGTCATCCGGATGCGCCAGGCCTTCGACCAGCCCGACCGGATCAATCAGAAAGGTGCGGATGATCGACGGATAGAGGCTTTTATAATCCAGCACCAGCACCGAATCATACAGTCCGGGGCGCGAATCCATCACGTAGCCGCCAGGGCTGGCTTCCGGTGCCACTTCGCCGAGATTAGGCGCGACAAAGCCGGCGCGATGCATTCGCGGAATATACAGGTGGCTGAACGCCGCCACCGATCCGCCGTGGCGATCCACCGCCAGGCCATTGACGGTGGCGCGCTCCAGCAAAAACGGCATGATGGCGGTGTGCTGGAAAATACGCGTAACCAGCTCGCAGTCCTTCAGGTTGTAGGTGGCCAGCGCCGGTTTGTCGTGGGCAAAGCGCCAGTTGATCTCTTCCATGCGCTGCCACGGATTGTTGATGGCTTTGCCTTCGCCCAGCAGCTCGCGCGACACCGCCTCCAGGCTAAATGAGGCGAAGTCCCAGAACGCCGATTTCAGCGCCTCGATCCCGTCAATCACCAGCCGGCCGCTGGCCTGAGCAAAGAACACGCCGGGCTTAAAGCCGTGCTCGCGCCACTCCAGCGGCTGCTGCTGACGGCCAAGGCGCAGCGGAATACCGTAGCGGTCGGCATGTTTTTGCAGCACGCGCAGGTCGAACTGCACCACGTTCCAGCCGATGATGACATCGGGATCGTGACGGGCGAACCAGGCGTTAAGCTGCTCCAGCAGCTGTGGCCGGCTGTCGAGGTAGATCAGCTCAAAATCCAGCTGGCTGGCATCACCGTTAGGCGGGCCGAGCATATACACCTGGCGCTGGCCGCAGCCCTCCAGCCCGATGCAGTACAGCTCGCCGTGCTCGGTGGTTTCGATGTCGAGCGACACCCATTTCAGTTGCGGACGGTAATCGGGATGCGGCTTGAGGCGCGCGTTGACGAGGCTGTCGCCGCGCGGCTCGCCGCTGAACCACACCGGTGCCGTGATAAAGCGCTCCATCAGGTAGCGTTCCGGCGGGCGGATATCTGCTTCATACACCGCAATGCCGTTTTCACGCAGGCGTTTTTCGATGCTTTGCAGCTGTCGGTGGCTGCGGCAATAGAGTCCCAGCACCGGTCGGCGACGAAAATCTTTCAGATCCAGCGCTTGCAGGCGCGTATGGCGCTCGTCGCGAATCAGCGCTTCGGTTTGCGCCTGGAACTCCCGGGGAATAAACGCCACTGACTCCTGCGCAGGCAGCACCAGGCGCTGCGGGCCCTGGTCGGTGGCCAGCCACAGCACCACTTCGCTGCCGGTCGGGGTATCCCGCCAGTGGCGAGTCAGCAAAAATCCTGCGCGCGGTTCGGTCACGTTAACTCCGGAGAATGAATTCATTTCAGTATATCATGGATGTTTATACAGTGTACTGCGGTGGTGCCGTCGTCTGCGCGGCGCGGGCGTGCGGCAGCGCGGGGAATTGCTTGACGCTGTGGGGCTGTCTCAGGACAATCCAGCCTCTATATTCCGCAGAGGATAGTTATGGAAGCCTGGATCCAACACCTGTTTACGCAATCGCTGGAGTACGCGCTGATTGCCGTGGCGCTGGTGACCTTTCTTGAGTCGCTGGCGTTTGTCGGCCTGCTGCTGCCGGGCACGGTATTGATGGCCAGCCTTGGCGCGCTGGTGGGCAGCGGACAAATCGGGCTCTATCCGGCGTGGGCCGCCGGGCTGGCCGGCTGTCTGATTGGCGACTGGGTGTCGTACGGCATTGGCTGGAAATTCCAGGGACCGCTGCACCGCTGGAAATACCTGCAAAAATACAAAGGGCTGCTGGATAAAACCGAGCACGCGCTGCATCAGCACAGCATGTTTACCATCCTCGTGGGGCGCTTTGTCGGACCGACGCGTCCGCTGATTCCGCTGGCGGCCGGCATGCTGGAGCTGCCGGTGCGTAAATTCCTGCCGCCGAACATTATCGGCTGCATCCTGTGGCCGCCGGCCTACCTGATGCCGGGCATTCTGGCGGGCGTGGCGATCGACGTGCCGCAGGCGGCGCAGGGCGACAGCTTCAAATGGCTGCTGCTGGCGGTGGCGCTGCTGCTGTGGATCGGCGGCTGGCTGCTGTGGCGCTGGTGGCGCAGCGGCAAAAGCGTTGACTGGGCCACGCCTTATCTGCCACTGGCGCGGCTGCGCTGGCTGGCACCGCTGATGGCGCTCATCGGCGCGGGTGCCTTTATTGCGCTGTTGTTCCACCCGATGATGCCGATTTTCCTGCAGCTACTGTGGAAAGTGTTCTTCGCTTAACACGGCTGGACGCCAAGGATGGCGGCCGCCGGGCTCTCGCCGCGCAGCAGGCTGGCGGTGCTGCCATCCCAGTACACCCGACCGTCAACAATCACCAGGCTGCGTGACGCAATCTGCTGCGCATCTTCCAGACTGTGCGACACCATCAGCAGCGTGATAGTGCGTGCCTCGCATACCGCGCGCACCAGCTGCAGCATCTCGCTGCGCAGCGCCGGATCGAGTGCCGAAAACGGTTCATCCAGCAGCAGTACCGGCTGATTACGCAGCAGGCAGCGCGCCAGCGCCACGCGCTGGCGCTGACCGCCGGAGAGCTGGCCGGGCAGACGCGTCAGCATCGATTCCAGCCCGGTTTGCTCCGCAATCTGCTGTACCTGCTGCTGCTGTTGGCGCGTCAGCTTCAGGCCGGGATGCAGGCCCAGCCCCAGATTTTGCTGCACCGTCAGGTGCGGAAACAGATTGTTCTCCTGAAACAGCATCGATACCGGTCGCGCGGAAGGCACGCTGCGGGTGTGGTCGACGCCATCGATCAGCAGGCTGCCCTGACTCACCGGCAGAAAGCCGCCGAGCAGGCTCAGCAGGGTACTTTTGCCCGCGCCGCTCGGGCCGAGAATGGCGAGACGTTCACCAGCCTGTGCGCTAAAGCTGAAGCGCATCGGCAGATGCTGGTAGAGATAAGTAAGGTTATTCAGTGTCAGCATGGCGACCCGGTAATTTTTCCATCAGCGTAAACAGCAGCAGGCATAACAGCAGCAGTAGCAGCGCGGTCACCGCGCCATCGGCACCGCGATAGGCGCCAATCTGCTGGAACAGATAAAACGGCAGGGTGCGGAAATCGGCGCTGCCGAACAGCGCCACCACGCCGAAATCCCCAATCGATAGCACGCAGGCAAAGGCCAGCGCCTGTGCCAGCGGACGTTTCAGCGCCCGCAGTTCAATCAGCCGCAGGCGAGTAAACCCACTGATGCCCAGCGAGGCGCACAGCTGAGCGTAGCGCACGCTGAGATCGCGCATCGGATTTTCCAGCACTTTCATGGCGTAGGGGATGGCGATCAGCGCGTTGGTAAAGATCACCAGCGCATCGGCACGCTGCGGCAGGCCAACGGTGGCGTTGAACAGCAGGAAGAACCCACTCGCCAGCACGATGCCCGGCATCGCCAGAATCAGCATCCCGCTGAGTTCCATGGCCTGCGCGGCGAAGCGCTGCTGACGCTGGCGCAGTTCGCGACTGCTCCACAGTAGCATCATGGTCAGCAGCACGCACAGCACACCGGCACCGAGTGCGATACGCAGCGACGTCCACGTGGCCTGCCACAGCGCGGGCTGTTGCAGCGCGCCGGCAATGCCGCCGCGTAAGCCGTCGACCAGCACCGCCGCCAGCGGTGGCAGCAGTAACAGCAGCGCCAGCGTAATCAGCAGCGTATCCGCGACGCGTGCGCGCCAGGAATCCTGCGGATCGCGCCAGCCGCGCACCGTCTGGCTACCGGCCGGAATCGCTTTACTGAAGCGCTGGCTAAGCAGCACCAGCAGCAGACAGCAGCCGAGCTGCAACAGTGCCAGCAGCGCGGCGCGGCCGGGATCGTAATCAAAGCTAAGCGCCTGATAAATGGCCAGCTCCAGCGTGGTGGCCTGCGGACCGCCGCCCAGTGCCAGCACGGTGGCAAAACTGGCGAAGCACAGCATAAAGATCAGCGCTGCCGTTGGCAGCAGCGGACGGCGCAGCCACGGCCACTCCAGCAGGCGAAACAGCGACCAGCCGCGCAGACCGAGCTGAGCCGCCAGCTGGCGCTGCTCGCCAGGAATGCTCTCCAGCGCCTGCAGCAGCATGCGCGTCGCCAGCGGCAGATTGAAAAACACGTGCGCCAGCAAAATGCCCTGCAGGCCATAGGGCGAGAAGTGATAGTCGATACCGACTGTGGCACACAGCTGCGCCAGCCAGCCGCTGCGCCCATAGACGCTCAGCAGACCGAATACGGCGACCAGCACCGGCAGCACCAGCGTCATGGCGCACAGGCGCAACAGCAGGGTGCGGCCGGTAAAACGGCGGCGATAGAGCGCGCGGGCCAGCAGAATGGCTGGCAGCACCGAGAGCAGCGCTGACAGCAGCGCCTGTTCAAAGGAGAACGCCAGCACATGGTGCAGATAGCTATCGCTGAGCAGCGCGCGCCAGTCGGTGGCCGGCGCGGCGAGCAGCAGGGCACCGAGCGCCAGCAGCGCGACCGCACACAATAGCAGTGCGCTAAGCGCTCCGGGCAGCAGCCAGCCGGGCATCAGCGGCTGACGGCGCGCTGCCACGCGCTAATCCACGCCGCGCGATGGTCAGCCACCTCTGTCGGGGTGTATTGCAGCGCATTCGCGGGCACCGGTAACGCCTGATAACCGGCGGGTAAATCGCTTTTGATCACCGGATACATCCAGTTGCCGGTAGGAATGGTGCTCTGAAACGCTGGCGACACCATAAACTGCATGAATTGCTGCGCCAGCTGCGGCTGTTTGCTGCTGGCGAGTTGCGCGCCCACTTCTACCTGCAGATAGTGGCCTTCGCTGAACGGCGCGGCGGCGTAGTTATCCTTTTTCTCTTCAATAATGTGGTAAGCCGGCGAGGTGGTGTAGCTCAGCACCAGATCGCTTTCGCCTTTGAGGAACAGACCATAAGCTTCGCTCCAGCCTTTGGTGACGGTCACGGTTTTGCTGGCCAGCTTCTGCCAGGCCGCCGGCGCATCATCGCCGTACACTTTCTGCATCCACAGCAGCAGACCGAGCCCCGGCGTGCTGGTGCGCGGATCTTCATAAATCACCCGCCATTTTTCCGGGCTTTCGACCAGCTCCTTCAGGCTGTGCGGCGGATTCTTCAGCTTGTTTTTGTCGTAAACGAACGCAAAGTAGCCGTAATCAAACGGGATAAAAGTGTCACTGTGCCAGCCGTCCGGCAGCTGTAGTGCACGAGTATCCACCGTGCTTTTGCTGAACAGGCCGGTTTTTTCCGCCGCCTGAATCAGGTTGTTGTCCAGCCCCAGCACCACGTCGGCCTTGCTGTTCTTTCCTTCCATGCGCAGGCGATTAAGCAGCGATACGCCATCTTCCAGCGCCACATAGTTCAGCTCACAGCCGCACCGGGCCTCAAAGGCTTTTTTCACTGCCGGACCGGGGCCCCAGTCGGCGGCGAACGAGTCGTAGGTATACACGGTGAGGACGGGTTTGGCCGCCAGAGCCGGCGCAGCGATCAGCAGCAACAGGGGCAGAACTTTATTTAACACTTTGCGTTCCTTAAGGAGAAGGTAAGGTTGCGTCGCAAAGGATCTGAGGGCGGAGCATCTCAAATCCCTACGCCGGTACGAGCCGGATCAGGTTCGACGGGTCTCTCTCAGCCAGTTAACCGGCACCCCGTTGAGAACGACATATTCTAGACATTTACATGACAACGCGAAAGGTTCACCTGCCGGTCGTGTTGTCTCATGCTGCCCTTTTTACAGCTCCGGCGGGGCGAACCAGGCGGACTTGAAGTCAAACCAGCCGAGCGTGTTCAGCCGCACGCCACGCATGCTGCGCTGGCCCTCCAGCAGCAGCCAGTGATGAAACAGCGGATGCAGATAGTCGCTGTTTACCAGCTGTTTGCTCCACTCCGCCAGCGGCAGCGCTTTCTCACGCCAGCGCGCGGCGTCGGCCTGCCAGTCCAGCGGGATACAGTGATGCATCAGCGGTAGCTCGTAGAGCTGAGCGAACAGGGCGTAGTCGAGCGGCAGGGTAAAGTTGACGCTGCCCAGCCAGATGTCACTCTCGCCCGCGCCGTCGAACCAGCTTTCGTAGCTCACTTCGCGGGTAATCAGCTCGACGCCCTGCTGCGCCAGCAGCGGCCGTAGCGCATTGGCGATGCCCTCGTGTTCGACATGGTGGCTGTACCAGCTGAGCGTCAGCTGGGTCACGCCGTCGGGCTTGTGGGCTGGGGTGATATCGCGCCGATGGTGCCAGCGCGGCAGCAGGCCATAAGCCGGGAACCAGTAGCGCTGATAGCCGACGCCGGCATGATTAAGCAGCGCGATAGGATTAAGCAGATCGCTCACCCAGCGGCGGAAACCGGCATCGCGCCCGCGTTCAGAGCGCTGATCGAACAGCAGAAAATAGCAGCCCTCTTCGAGGCGACTCTCTTCCGATTTTTCGTCGTCGTTTTCGCCTTCCAGTTTTACACCGGCGTAGACCAGCTCATCGCTGATCTCCGGCAGCACCCAGATCGAGACATCATCAATCAGCGCGCGGTAGCCGAAGTAGTCATCAAACGCGGCGATTTTCAGCTGGGTTTGCTGGTTGCGCACCACGCTGTACGGACCGGTGCCAATGGGCTGACGGGCGAAGTGGCGCAGCGTCGGCCACTCACGCGGCAGAATCATGGCGCTGACGCTGGCCAGCAGCCACGGCAGCCAGCAGTCCGGCTGGCTGAGATGGATATCCAGCGTCCACGGCGCTGGCGAGTGCAGCTGGTCGATGTGCGAAAACAGCGGCTGGCTGCGCACCCGCTCCAGCGAGGCGATGACATCCTCCATCTCCAGCTCGCGGCCATGATGAAAGCGGATTGCCGGCCGCAGGAAGAAGCGCCAGTGCAGCGGAGAGGTTTGCTGCCAGTGATGGGCAATGTCGGCGGCGATTTCCCCCTTTTCCTCATTTATACGCGTCAGGCCGCTGAATATCTGCCGCGCCAGATGGGTTTCTGAACGGCGCAGCGGCGAGCCAGGCAGCAGGTTAGGCAGAGGCCGGTAGTAGAGCACGCGCAGAATATGCTTGCCCTGGCGAAAGCTGCGGCCAAGGTGCGCGGCAATCATCTGCCGCACCTGGTTTTTATCGCCCACCAGCTGCACCAGCTGATCGATGCGATCCTGCTCCAGCAGGTCTTCGGCGCGCTGCTGCTGTAGCGCCAGTCCGGTGTAGCAGAAGCTCAGCAGCGAGCGTTTACCGCGACCGGCTTCAGCCTGCCAGATCAGCCAGCCCGCCGCCTGCATGGCGTTCAGCAGGTTACGCATGTGGCGGCGTGAGCAGTGCAGCAGTTCAGCCAGCTCGCTCAGCGTGGTTTCCTGATCCTGGCCCTGACAGTGTTGCCACAGGCGAATGAATTGCTGTTGCAGACGCGCAGAGGACATAAAAGGGGAACTCCTTCTCGACTTCGCTCAGTTTTTCCTGCCCCATATTAGAGGCATACTGGCGGGCAATGGAAGAGCGGGAGGCATTCAGCAATGAATGGCGCTCTGCCAGCGGTTCCGCCGACGTGGAATCTTTTCTGAGTAGGGTGCAATTTCACCGCCAGCGGAGTTTTTCTCTGCTGGCTTTTTTCGTTTTGCTGTGGAATCTTCTACGCTGTTTTTTCCCGGTCTTTTTCCTCAAAGGGATTTCTGCATGAAATCGCTGTTACCGCGGCCGCGCCGCCTGAATCCGGTTTACCTCTCCTTTATGGCGGTGTCGTTTATGGTCGGCGTGGCGGGGGCGTTACAGGCGCCGACGCTCAGCCTGTTTTTGACGCGCGAGGTGCAGGTGCGACCGTTCTGGGTCGGCCTGTTCTTTACCATCAACGCCGTCGCCGGGATCGTAATCAGCCTGCTGATGGCGAAGCGTTCGGATAACCGTGGCGATCGCCGTCATCTGATCCTGTTTTGCTGCCTGATGGCGGTGGCCAACGCGCTACTGTTTGCCTTTAACCGTCACTATCTGACGCTCATCACCCTCGGCGTGCTGCTGTCGGCGCTGGCCAGCGTGGCGATTCCGCAGATCTTCGCGCTGGCGCGTGAATATGCCGATCAGTCGGCGCGTGAAGTAGTGATGTTCAGTTCGGTGATGCGCGCGCAGCTGTCGCTGGCGTGGGTGATTGGGCCGCCGCTGTCGTTCGCGCTGGCGCTCAACTACGGCTTCGTCACGCTATTCTGCGTGGCGGCGGTGATTTTTCTGCTGAGTATGCTGCTGATCTGGCGCACGCTGCCCTCAGTGCCGCGCATCGCCGCCACGCCGGAGCAGGTGCTGATGCAGCTCAGCCCGTGGAAAGACAGCCAGGTGCGGCTGCTGTTTATCGCCTCGGTGGTGATGTGGGCGTGTAATACCATGTATATCATTGATATGCCGCTGTATATCAGCGCAACCCTTGGCCTGCCGGAGAAGCTGGCGGGTCTGCTGATGGGCACCGCCGCCGGGCTGGAGATCCCGATCATGCTGCTGGCCGGCCATTACGCGAAGCGCTACGGCAAGCGCAAGCTGATGCTGCTGGCGCTGGTGGCGGCGATTGTGTTTTATCTCGGGCTGGTGCTGTTCCGTTCTCAAACCGCGCTGATGGTGCTGCAGCTGTTTAACGCTGCGTTTATCGGCATCATTGCCGGCATCGGCATGCTGTGGTTTCAGGATTTGATGCCGGGCCGTGCCGGTGCAGCGACCACCATGTTCACCACCTCGATCTCAACCGGGCTGATTATCGCCGGCCTGATTCAGGGGATACTGAGTGAGCGCTTTGGTCATGAGTCGGTGTACTGGCTGGCGCTGGTGATGGCGGTGGTGGCGTTGCTGCTGGCGGCGCGGGTGCGCGATGCGCAGTGAGGGCGGTGTGAAGGTTGAAGGTCGCCATAAATGGCGACCCTGCGGGGCCTTGCGCGTTTCGGGCATGTTTTGCACATTTTTGGTCGCCATAAATGGCGACCCTACAGGGCATTGTGCATTTAAGCATCTTTGGTCGCCATCAATGGCGACCAAATTACTGGCGCGTTTGCTGTAGGGTGCGCATTGATGCGCACCGGGTAAACCTTAACGCAGAAACGCTGGCTGGCTGGATTCGTAACTGGCGATGGACGCTTCATGCTGCAGCGTCAGGCCAATGCTGTCGAGGCCGTTGATCATGCAGTGACGGCGGAAGCTGTCGATTTCAAAGCTATAAACCTTGTCGCCGGCGGTGACGGTCTGCGCTTCGAGATCGACGGTGAAGCGGATACCCGGCTGCGCGGCCACCAGTTTGAACATTTCATCGACCTGCTCTTCGCTCAGCTTTACCGGCAGCAGCTGGTTGTTAAAGCTGTTACCGTAGAAGATGTCGGCGAAACTCGGCGCAATCACCACGTGAAAACCGAAGTCGGTCAGCGCCCACGGCGCATGTTCACGCGAGGAGCCGCAGCCAAAGTTCTCGCGCGCCAGCAGGATGCTGGTGCCTTTGAACTCCGGCTTATTCAGCACGAAGCTGGCGGTAGGCTGGGTGCCGGCGTCATCATCAAAACGCCAGTCGTGGAACAGGTGCGCGCCAAAGCCGGTGCGCGTCACTTTCTGCAAAAACTGCTTCGGGATGATGGCATCGGTGTCGACGTTTGCGGCATCCAGCGGGGCCACAATCCCGGTGTGTTGGGTAAATTTGTTCGCCATGGCTTAAGCTCCCTGAGTCAATTCACGAATGTCGGCAAAACGACCGGTTACCGCCGCAGCTGCAGCCATCGCCGGGCTCACCAAGTGAGTACGGCCGCCGCGGCCCTGACGACCTTCAAAGTTACGGTTGCTGGTGGATGCGCAACGCTCGCCAGGGTTCAGGCGGTCGTTGTTCATCGCCAGACACATGGAGCAACCCGGCAGACGCCATTCAAAACCCGCCTCCAGGAAGATTTTATCCAGACCTTCCGCTTCGGCTTGCGCCTTGACTGGACCGGAACCCGGTACCACCATCGCGACAACACCTGGTGCCACTTTACGGCCTTTGGCGATAGCGGCAGCAGCACGCAGATCTTCAATACGTGAGTTGGTGCAGGAACCGATAAACACTTTGTCGATGGCTACGTCGGTCAGTTTGATGCCTGGCTGCAAATCCATATAAGCCAGCGCTTTTTCGGCAGAGGCGCGCTCAACCGGATCGGCGAAGGACTGTGGATTCGGGATAGCCTGATCCACCGCCATCACCTGGCCTGGGTTGGTGCCCCAGGTCACCTGTGGTGCGATATCGGCCGCATTCAGGGTGACAATGGTATCGAATTTGGCATCGCTGTCGGACTTCAGGGTACGCCAGTAAGCCACGGCTTGTTCCCACTGCTCGCCTTTCGGCGCGAACTGCTTGTCTTTCAGATACGCGAAGGTGGTGTCGTCTGGCGCGACCAGGCCGGCTTTCGCGCCCATTTCAATCGCCATATTACACAGCGTCATACGGCCTTCCATGCTCAGCGCTTCAATCGCCGGGCCACAGAATTCCACCACGTGACCAGTACCGCCGGCGCTGCCGGTTTTACCAATAATCGCCAACACGATATCTTTCGCCGTAATGCCCGGCGCCGCTTCGCCCAGCACTTCAATCTTCATGGTTTTGGCACGGCCCTGTTTCAGGGTCTGCGTGGCAAACACATGCTCAACTTCGGAGGTGCCGATACCGAATGCCAGCGAACCGAATGCGCCGTGGGTCGCGGTGTGGGAATCGCCGCAGACGATGGTCATGCCTGGCAGCGTCATCCCTTGTTCAGGCCCGATCACGTGCACGATACCCTGGAACGGGTGATTCAGGTCATACAGCTGAATGCCGAACTCAGCACAGTTCTTCATCAGCTCCTGCATCTGGATACGTGCCATTTCACCCGAGGCGTTGATGTCTTTGGTCTGGGTGGAAACGTTGTGATCCATGGTGGCAAAGGTCTTCGACGGCTGACGCACTTTGCGGCCGTGCGCACGCAGACCGTCAAACGCCTGCGGCGAGGTGACTTCGTGAATCAGGTGACGATCGATATACAGTAACGGCGTTTCGTCTGGCGCTTCGTGAACGACATGTGCATCAAATAACTTCTGGTATAAGCTTTTCATTTTGTTATTTTTCCTCGCTGATGTAACCGGCAATGATGCTGCCCATTTCATCGGTGCTCACGGCAGGGCCGTCACCGGCCAAATCACGGGTGCGATGGCCCGCTTCCAGCGCACGGCTTACCGCGCGCTCAATGCTATCCGCAGCGGCGTCAGCGTTCAGGCTGAAACGCAGCAGCATCGCCAGCGACAGAATCTGCGCAATCGGGTTAGCAATGTTCTGGCCGGCGATATCCGGTGCGGAACCGCCCGCCGGTTCGAACAGGCCGAATCCCTCTTCATTCAGGCTGGCCGAAGGCAGCATGCCCATCGAGCCGGTAATCATCGCGCACTCGTCCGACAGAATGTCACCAAACAGATTCGAGCAGAGTAAAACGTCAAACTGCGACGGATCCTTAATCAGTTGCATGGTGGCGTTGTCGATATACATATGACTCAGCTGCACATCCGGATAATCTTTTGCCACTTCGTTGACGATTTCACGCCACATCACCGAGGTCGCCAGCACGTTAGCTTTATCAACGGAAGTCACTTTGTTACGACGCTTGCGCGCAGCTTCAAAGGCGTTGCGGGCAATACGCTCGATTTCGAAACGGTGATAGACCTCGGTATCAAAAGCGCGTTCATGCGCGCCGCTGCCTTCGCGGCCTTTCGGCTGGCCGAAATAGATGCCGCCGGTCAGCTCACGCACGCACAGGATATCGAAGCCGCGGGCGGCGATGTCGCTGCGCAGCGGGCAAAATGCTTCCAGACCTTTATACAGCGCCGCCGGGCGCAGGTTGCTGAACAGTTTGAAGTGTTTACGCAGCGGCAGCAGCGCACCGCGCTCAGGCTGGCCGGCTGGCGGCAGGTGTTCCCATTTTGGACCGCCGACCGAGCCGAACAGAATGGCATCAGCCTGCTCAGCACCGGCCACGGTAGCGGCGGGTAAAGGTTCACCGTGACGATCGATGGCGATACCGCCGACATCATATTCGCTGGTGGTGATGCGCATATCGAAGCGCGCGCGAATCGCGTCGAGAACTTTCATGGCCTGCGCCATCACTTCCGGACCGATTCCGTCGCCTGGCATTACCGCAATATGATAAGACTGAGTCATAGTTACACCGTTTCCTTCTGATCTTTAAATTTACGCTGCAATTCTTTTTCGACCTGCTTTGCCCGCCAGATGTTGTTCAGGGCATTCACCATCGCTTTCGCCGAGGATTCGACGATATCGGTCGCCAGGCCCACGCCGTGGAATTTACGCCCGTTGTAATTGACCACGATATCGACCTGACCCAGCGCGTTTTCGCCGTGGCCTTTCGCGGTCAGCTTGTAGTTCACCAGCTCAGCATCGAAGCCGGTGATACGGTTAATAGCCTGGTAGACGGCATCAACCGGACCGTTACCGGTGGCGGCGTCGGCTTTGGCCTCTTCGCCGCAGCCCAACTGCACTGACGCCGTCGCGGTGACGCTGGAGCCGGTCTGCACGTTGAATTCGTTCAGCTGGAAGTACTCCGGCTCTTCATTCTGCTTATTAATGAAGGCCAGCGCTTCCAGGTCGTAATCGAACACCTGGCCTTTTTTGTCCGCCAGCTTCAGGAAGGCGTCGTACAGCGTATCCAGGTTGTAATCGGACTCTTTATAACCCATCTCTTCCATACGGTGCTTCACGGCGGCACGGCCGGAGCGGGACGTCAGGTTCAGCTGAATTTTGTGCAGGCCAATCGATTCTGGCGTCAGGATTTCATAGTTTTCGCGGTTCTTCAGCACGCCATCCTGATGAATGCCGGAAGAGTGAGCGAAGGCGTTGGAACCGACCACCGCTTTGTTGGCCGGGATCGGCATGTTGCAGATCTGGCTGACAATCTGGCTGGTGCGGTAGATTTCCTGATGATTGATATTGGTGTGCACGTTCATGATCTGCTGACGAGTTTTGATCGCCATGATCACCTCTTCCAGCGCACAGTTACCGGCGCGCTCGCCCAGGCCGTTCAGCGTGCCTTCGACCTGACGCGCACCGGCCAGCACTGCTGCAATGGCGTTACCGGTCGCCATACCCAGATCGTCATGGGTATGTACCGACAGAATCGCTTTGTCGATGTTCGGCACGCGCTGTACCAGCTGACCAATAATGTTGGCGTACTCGCCCGGCAGGGTGTAGCCCACGGTGTCAGGAATATTGATGGTGGTGGCGCCGGCGTTGATTGCGGCTTCTACCATGCGGCACAGGTCGTCAATCGGCGTACGGCCACCGTCTTCGCAGGAGAACTCAACGTCATCGGTATAGTTGCGCGCCCGCTTAATCATGTGCACCGCGCGTTCAATCACTTCCGGCAGCGTGCTGCGCAGTTTAGTGGCGATGTGCATCGGCGAAGTGGCGATAAAGGTGTGAATACGGAAGGCGTCGGCCACGCGCAGCGATTCGTAAGCCGCGTCGATATCTTTCTCGACACAGCGCGCCAGACCACACACGCGGCTGTTTTTGATGGTCCGGGCAATAGTCTGCACGGATTCGAAATCACCCGGCGAAGAGACCGGAAAACCGACTTCCATTACATCCACGCCCATCCTTTCCAGCGCCAGGGCGATCTGCAGTTTTTCTTTAACACTCAGGCTGGCCTGTAATGCCTGTTCGCCGTCGCGCAGAGTGGTATCGAAAATTATTACTTGCTGGCTCATGGTCATCTTCCTTTTGCATTGACTTCGCCGGTGCTACGAGCATAAAAAAACCCGCGCAGTGGCGCGGGTTTTTTAACTTTCAGCAGGTTCGAATCAGTTGTTGATTTCGCCCACGAGTCTACCGCGCAAACTGGATGCGTTAAGTAGTAGACCGAGTAGACGAAAAGAACGTGACATGAATCAAACCTCGTAAAATGAGTGCTGCACATATTGGTACTGGATTCGCCTGGCGATGTCAACCCTAAGTGAAAGGGTATTTCTCTGGCCGGAAAAGGGCGATGTGCTGGGATTATCGGTCATCACAGAGCATTGCCATTAATTAACGGTGGCTTAGCGCGTTATGCCACTTTAAAAGATTT
>NZ_JASEWO010000419.1:0-546 GCF_030024295.1 Pantoea sp. Pa-EAmG | reverse complement strand
GCACGGCGGACACGGCAAACGCGCTGCGCTTCGAGGACAAGGCGGGCGAGGAGCAGGTGTGGCTGCAGGCACAGCGTAACCTGGACACACACGTTAAGAATGATGAAAGTCATAATGTCGTGAATAACCAGATTATCACCGTAGGTGCTAACCATGACACGCGTGTACAAGGCGATCATAGCATCGGCACGCAGGGGGATAGCAAAACACTGACGAAGGGCAATCGTACAGAAAGGGCTCTGGCCTCTTATATTATTGCTGCTGGCGACAGCGTGCGAATTGAATGCGGTCTTAGCGCAATTGAATTAACCAAAGAGGGTGAGATTAATTTCATTGGTAAAAATTTCAATCTCACTGTAGATAGCAAAGGCCAAATTAACACTAAAAGCGGAGAGTTACACTTAAATCCAACGGGTGGTTCTGCAGCTATCGTGGCACCCGGCAGCGGACATAAAGACGTCATTAATAACGAAATTGATCAATATTTTTCTTCATCTGAGGGTGATTAAGGGATAAGTATGGCAATTTATACTCTACAGGAAGCAA
>NZ_JASEWO010000225.1:0-6122 GCF_030024295.1 Pantoea sp. Pa-EAmG | reverse complement strand
CCTCTGACTGGAAGCCACGCGTCTCTTGTCCTTTCATGGTCATTGCTACCTCAACAGAATCGGGGTTGATCAATTGTTGAGAGTGAAATGGGGATGGTGGAAAGAATTTCAAGCCGGTATCGCAGCAGGATACCGGCAAGTGGTCAGAATTTAATCTTGTGCCGTCCGGCAAGCGAGTGCGAAAGCGTTGTGCCGTCGACCATTTCCAGTTCACCGCCAACCGGAACCCCGTGCGCAATGCGGCTGGCGTCAACGCCATACTGGCCGCACAGCTCAGCGATATAGTTAGCCGTGGCTTCGCCTTCCACCGTTGGGTTGGTGGCGAGGATCACCTCCTGCAGCGTCTCACGTTCAAGGCGCTGCTCCAGCCGATCCAGGCCAATGTCCTGCGGGCCGATGCCGTCCAGCGGCGACAGATGGCCCATCAGCACAAAGTAGCGACCGCCAAACTGGCCGGTCTGCTCGATGGCGTGGATATCCGCCGGGCTCTCCACCACGCAAATCTGGCCGTTTTGCTGACGGCGGGGATTGGCGCAGATAGTGCAGATCTCCTGCTCGGTGAAGGTGCGGCAGTCGGAACAGTGGCCGATCTCTGCCATGGCGCGGGTCAGCGCCTGCGCCAGACGCATGCCACCGCTGCGATCGCGCTGCAACAGATGAAACGCCATGCGCTGCGCCGATTTCGGGCCAACGCCCGGCAAACAGCGCAGCGACTCCATCAAAGCTTCAAGCAGTGGACTGGTTTGCATCAGAACGGCATCTTGAAGCCAGGCGGCAGCTGCATACCGGCAGAGACGGACGCCATCTTCTCTTTCTGCGTTTCATCAATACGGCGCGCCGCATCGTTGAACGCCGCAGCGATCAGATCTTCCAGCATCTCTTTGTCATCTTCCAGCAGGCTGGGATCGACTTCCACGCGGCGGCAGTTGTGCGCACCGTTGATGGTCACTTTGACCAGGCCAGCCCCTGATTCGCCGGTGACTTCCAGTGCGGCGATCTCTTCCTGAACTTTGGCCATTTTATCCTGCATCTGCTGGGCCTGTTTCATCAGGTTGCCCAATCCGCCTTTACCAAACATAGTCTTCTCTCTCTGCTGGGGCTGCGCGCAAACAAGCTGCGACAGCGGGTGTTCAAACGGGTCGAATACTCTCTTCATCCAGGTCGGCATCGAAGAATCGACGCAGGGTCTGAATATGAGTATCGCTTTCGATCGACTGGCGCGCCTGCACCAGCTTCTCTTCATAAATGGCCTGACGCCATTCCAGTGGCGTCAATACCGCGGGATTATCATCTTCAACGATGGTCAGTTCAACCGTTTGTCCGGCCGACTGACTGAGCGCCTCGGCCAGCGACTGTCGGGCAGACGCCGAATTCAAATGACGCTGGCTGCTGCGCAGATGCAGTGTGACGCTGTTTTCGCCCACTTCCTTCCACGCATTTAACGCCACTTGCTGCACCAGTTTGGGCAGCGTCAGTGCGGCAATTTCTGCTGCCCAGGCATCGCGCTGCTGGGCTTCTTCTGCCAGACGCAGCGCCAGCTCAGGCGTTTTCTCATGCTCCAGCGCGGAACGCAAGGCTTTTGGCGTAGCGACCGGCTCAGCTTTCACTTCCACCGTCTGCTGTGCTTTCCAGCGATAAGCTTCCGGTTTGGCCGGGGTTTTTACTGCCGGTTCTGCAGCACGCTGCTGCACACGTTCAGTGACACTGGCGAGACGTTCCAGCGCCGGATTCGCCGGCCGCGCGGAACGCGCTGCCGGCTCACTCTTTTTTGCTTTGCCGGCTCCCTGACGCAGCAACTGCGTTCGCGCCTGAAGTAGCTGACTGGTGGAGTCGGACAGATGTTCGGGTGCCGGTGGCATATCCGGGTAGTCATCGGCCATCGGCGGCACATCGTGCATGGGCGGCGCCATCTGCGGCTGTGCAGCAGGCGCGGCTTTCGCGGCCGGAGCCGATGGCGCTACCGGCGCTTGTGGCGCGGCCTGCGGAATCAAGCTGGGGCGGGCGACCGGTTCGGCAATGGTGGCCTGCGGGTGGAAAGCCAGCGCACGCAGCAGCGTCATCTCAACGCCTAAACGACGATCCGGCGCCAGCGGCAGGTCTTTACGCCCCATCAGCAGGGTCTGGTAATAGAGCTGAACATCGGCAGGCGGTAAGACGCGGGCTAAGTCGCGCAGGCGCTGTGCCTGAGTAAGATCATCTTCGCCCAGCGAACTCGGCAAAAGTTGCACCATCGCCACGCGGTGCAGCAGACGCAGCATCTCCACCAGCAGCGCTTCCCACTCAACACCACGCGAGGCCGCCTGGTTCAGTAGCGCCATCACCTGCTCGCCCTGGCCATCAATCAAGGCTTCAATCAACGCCAGCGGCTGCTCATCATCCAGCGTGCCCAGCATCTGCGCCACGGTTTCACGCGTCACGCTCCCCTGCCCCATGGCAATCGCCTGGTCGGTCAGGCTGAGCGCATCGCGCATACTGCCGTCTGCGGCACGCGCCAGCAGATGCAGTGCGCGCGGCTCGGCGGCAATCTGCTCCTGCTGCAACACGTGCGCCAACTGCTGCTGAATTTGCTCGACATCCAGCGCTTTCAGATGGAATTGCAGGCAGCGAGACAGAATGGTGACCGGCAGTTTCTGCGGATCGGTGGTCGCCAGCAGGAATTTAACGTGCGAAGGCGGCTCTTCCAGCGTTTTCAACAGTGCGTTGAAGCTGTGACGCGAGAGCATGTGCACTTCATCGATCAGGTAAACCTTGAAGCGTCCACGTGCCGGTGCGTATTGCACGTTATCCAGTAAATCTCGCGTGTCCTCGACCTTGGTGCGTGAGGCGGCGTCGATTTCAATCAGATCGACAAAACGGCCCTGCTCGATTTCACGGCAGTTGTCGCATTGACCACAAGGCGTGGAGGTAATGCCGGTTTCGCAGTTAAGGCCTTTCGCCAGCAGACGCGCGATCGAGGTCTTCCCTACGCCGCGAGTACCGGAAAAGAGATAAGCATGATGGATTCGTCCCAGTGACAGCCCGTTGGCCAGCGCAGTCAGCACATGTTCCTGACCGACTACGTCAGCGAAAGCCTGGGGACGCCATTTTCGCGCAAGTACCTGATAGCTCATGTGGATTCAATCACTGGAGTTGTTTAACCTGGCACAGCAGCACGCTCAGTTGCGCCGATTCTGCCGTGGGACTTAGGGGAAAAATGCGGTGACGCAAACCCTGTTTATTTTGACAGGAGTGTAACAGCCACAGCCGGATATGCCTATACCCGTGATACGTTGCGCGCTGCGCTTCAGGGCGGAATACGCCTGTCAGGGAGTGCGAAGAGAGGCGCCGCCGGGCATCAAGGCGGGCGGCGCGATGGCCTTAGTGGCCGGGGAAGTTGACCAGGCTGTAGCAGTCGATACCCAGCGCGTTCAGGCGCGCTTCGCCGCTTAAATCAAACAGGTTGATCACGAACGCGGCATCTTTAACTTCACCGCCCGCACGACGAATCAGTTTCACCGTGGCTTCAAGGGTGCCGCCGGTAGCCAGCAGATCGTCCACCACCAGCACCACATCGCCGGGTTTGATGGCGTCTTTGTGCAGTTCCAGCGCGTCTGAACCGTACTCCAGTTCATAGCTTTCGCTGAAAGTTTCACGCGGCAGTTTGCCCGGCTTGCGCACCGGCACAAATCCCACGCCCAGACCCAGCGCAACCGGCGCCCCGAACAGGAAGCCACGCGCTTCGGTGCCCACCACTTTGGTGATGCCTTTATTACGATAACGCTCAACCAGAATGGCGATCGCTGCGGCATACGCCTGCGGATCTTCCATCAGACTGGTGACGTCACGGAACAGGATGCCCGGCTTCGGATAGTCAGGAATGCTTTTGATGCTGTTTTTGATCAGTTCAAGCTGCTGCGCAGTTGCGGTCATAACGGTTACGCCTGGAAAAATATCTAAAACGCGCAGCTTCCACAGCGCCAATACCCGGAAACCGGGTTAAGCGAAGTCGTTTCTCAAAGGGAAGCCACGCACGAAGATGCCCAAATCTAAGCAAACAGCCGGCTAAATGCAACCCTGATGCTACGGTTCGTGCGGGTTCGCACTTTCTGCTACAACCGGGATGCGCCACAGCATGAGCAGCAGCAGCGCCAGCATCACACCGAGCAGGATGCGCAGCCACAGCAGCTTCACCAGCCAGATTGAAAGCGCAAAGGTGATGACAATCAGCAACATGGCGCGGCTTTTGGCACCGGGCGGCATGGCGCGATGCTGCTGCCAGTGACGCAGATAGCGGCCAAACGGCGAGCGCCACAGCAGCCAGTGGTGAAAGCGTGGCGACGAGCGGGCAAAACACCAGGCGGCCAGCAACACGAATGGCGTGGTCGGTAGTAAAGGTAATACAATGCCCAGCGTGCCCAGCACAATAGCCAGCCAGCCAAGGCTTAACAGTAAAATGCGCTGCATGCCAGATGCCTGAAAAATGTCACAACAGCGCTACGTTAACACAGACGGAATCGAAGTGATGCCTCAACTGCGCGCCCAACAGCGTCTGCACGCAATGATTGACACGCTGCGCCAGCAGATTGCGCAGCAGCCGGACGGTAGCTGCCGTCAGCCGCGCTTTGACGCGCAGCTGTTTCGCTGTAAAGGCACGCGGCTGGCTGACTATCTGCAAGAGCTGCAGCACAATGCGGCGCAGCTCGCGGCGTCCAACAGTGATGCGTCGCGCCGCCAGTGGCTGGCGCAGAAGGTGCTGGACCAGATTGCCGCGCTGCAGCGCGAGTGCAGTAGCCAGCAACTGCGCGTGGTGCGTGAACGGCCGCGGCGCGATCCGCTGCAGCCGAAGCGTGATGAGTACCGCGGCTACGAAACGCGACTGCTGGCCATGCTGCAGCAGCGCGAACAGCACCTGGCGCGCGCTGAAACGCTGAGCGTGCAGCAGCAGCTGATGCGCGAGGTGGAGATTCTGCAGGAGCGGCTGGCGCGCTGCCGCGCCGCGCTGCATAAACTGGAGATCGCGGCGCAGCCGTAAGCCGTTCGCTTTCCTCTATACTGGAAACAGCGCTGACGGGAGGAGAAGCATGACCCTTATCATCTGGATTATTATTGGCCTGGCTGCCGGCTGGCTGAAGCGGAGGGTGTTTCCCGGCCGTCCCGGCGGACTGGTGCCGACGCTGGTGCTGGCGGTGATCGGCGCGCTGATTGGCGGCTACATCGCCACGTATTTCACCACGGGCGACCTCGGTACGCTGCATCCGACGGGCTTTGCCGTGGCGCTGGCCGGTGCCCTGCTGATGCTGTTGGTCGCCGCTAAACTACGTATTTAGGAGACACTATGACGCTGGATACCGCGCCGGACGACATCAAGCTGGCGGTCGATTTAATTCAGCTGCTGGAGGAAAACCAGGTGCCCACGGCCACGGTGCTGGCTGCGCTGGCGATTGTCCAGCGCGATTATGAGCAGAAGCTGGCGGCCGAGCGCACCGCTTAGCGCGTGCCGGCGAGCGTCGGGCTCAGGCGCAGCATATCTATAAATGCCTCGACCACCTGCGGCGCTTCACTCACCAGATCAAAACTTTGCGGATTGAACAACCAGCTCTCCATCATGCCGCTGATGTAGCCGCGCATCAGCAGCGCCGCCTGACGGGTGTTGAGGCTGGCCGGGAGCTGCCCGGCCTCGATACAGCTGCGCAGCACCTCTTCGATGCGGTCATAACACGCCTGCAGCAGCCCCTGCTGCATCGCCATTAACGTCGACATTTCGCCAACGAACTCACATTTATGGAAGATAATCTCCATTAATGCGCGTCTTTGTGGATCCTTTGCTGTGGCTTCAAGGATATAGATCAGCATCGAACGCATTACAGAAAGTGGATCGCCAGAGTATTTTGTCTGAT
Organism: Pantoea sp. Pa-EAmG; assembly: GCF_030024295.1. Classification (NCBI taxonomy): domain Bacteria; kingdom Pseudomonadati; phylum Pseudomonadota; class Gammaproteobacteria; order Enterobacterales; family Erwiniaceae; genus Pantoea; species Pantoea sp. Pa-EAmG. The sequence goes on along the minus strand of NZ_JASEWO010000225.1, from coordinate 246 downwards.
ACTCAAGTTCCACATCGTCGAGCCCGGCGTCGCAGCGCAGCCAGATCTCCTGTAACAGATCGGCTTTATTTTTAAAATGCCAGTAGATAGCACCGCGCGTGACGCCAGCGGCCGCGGCGATATCCGCCAGTGAGGTGGCGGCCACACCGTGTTCAGAAAAGTGAGCTAAAGCGGCATCCAGAATTTGATGTCGCGTTTCAAGTGCTTGCGCTTTGGTTTTTCGTGCCATAGAGGACTTTTTTTACA
>NZ_JASEWO010000032.1:0-33560 GCF_030024295.1 Pantoea sp. Pa-EAmG | reverse complement strand
TGGAGGGCGCCGTGGGCTGCACGACCAGCGACATGCCGCTGCTTATCATGTCGGCCGCCTTGTCCGTTAACAGGTTCGCGCTGCCGATCCCCATGGTGGACGCCGCCCACAGCATTATCAGCTGAGACAGCGACCAGCCTGACGCGGTGGGGATGAGCGTCATAAAGCCGGCAAGGCTCATGACGGGATGCAGCCAGGTCCGGCCCTGGCTGAACACCCTGCCGTCCTGCCCGCCCTTAAACAGGGTTTTCAGCGTGACGGTAAGGAACCATACCAGCGCCACGGTGCACAGTACGCCGTTCAGCAGCGCGAACAGCGAGCCGATAAGCGTGGCCTGACCGGGCTGGAACGGCGTGATCACCACGTCCCCGAATATCATCACCAGCGCCTGCCGGGACAGGTCGCTGGTCTTGCTGGCGGCGTCGCTGATGGTCTGGTAGTCCACGCCGTCGGCAAATGCCGGGCAGGACGCAGCGCACAGCAGCGCCGCCGCCTGAATTTTTGTCAGTAGCTTCATGATTAACCTGCGGATCAGGATTAGCGGATGGAAACGCGTGAAAGCCGCCTCTGCGGCCGGTTTAAGGGGTGTTTCAGCGAGCGGGAACGCGCACCGGCGTTACGGGCGCCGCCCGGGAAGGCGACGCAGGAAGCCGGTTATTTAACGAACTGCCAGACGTGCGCCGGCACGCGATCAAACAGTTTTCCGGCGGCGAGCTCCGCCTTGCGGTGGTCCCACGCCTGCGTCATGGCGTAGATTTCTGCCGGTTCGCCGGTATAGCTCAGATGCTCATACAGCTGGTCCAGCTTGTCAGGAGAATGGATGCGGCGAAACTTGAACAGCCAGTCGGTTCGGGTCATGGGATTCTCGTCCTTAAGGCAGAAAGGGATACGGGGATATTCCTGATAATCATTCACTTTTTTTTAGCGCGCTGCGGTAACGCTGTGCAAACTGCGCGACGGCGGCCGGCTCAAAGAGCAGCTGGCCATGACTGCTTTTTTCCGCTGCCGGCGGCGCAACGCCCCGGAGTTTTTTCCCGGTTTTCACCGCCTGCCACAGCGCCAGCGGCGCGATGCCGGCTTCTTCTGCAGCGGCATCGAGCGCGACCAGCGGCGCACCGGACGGCGCCGGCGCGGGTTCAGGCGTCCGCGCGCGCCAGCTGGCCGCAAACGCCATCACCTCTGCGTGGTCAAACATCACGGCCGCGCCGCGCACCTGCCGCCGACGGGGCAGCGGCATGCCGTCGAGAAGGCCGCCGGTGCGGGCCGCGTGAAGCAGCTCGCCGGGCAGGACGCCCAGCAGTTCCGCAAACACATCAAGTCGCATGTACATCCTGTTTCCTCCTGCCGGCGCCGGCCGGCATTCACTGTAGTCAGAAAGTCAGCGTGCCGTAAAGGATATGGATCAGCACGCCCGCCCCGAACAGCACCGCAGTCACGCCGGCAGGCAGCAGCACGGACAGAAGCGCTATCCTGCCGAACAGCCGCAGCACGGCCGCCTCCATGGCCTGCGCCACTGCCTCATCACACACGGACTGCAGTCCGGCAATGGCGGCGTCCAGCGGCGACAGCGCGTCAGCGCCGGCCCCCGCCACACGCAGTGAATGCCGCGCCCTGCGCAGCTGCTTCAGCGCACTGAGACAGAGTCCGGTCGCCTCCCCGGCCTCCCGCGCGTGGCTGGCCCGCCGCGCGCTGTGCACCAGGTGCAAGATGGTTTCGCGTCGTTCGCCAAGCCCCGTGTCATCAAGGAGAGTGCACAGCCCGATAAGCTGCTGTTCCCGCCGGATTTCCCGCATCTTATTTTCCCCCGAGCAGACCGCCGCTTAACACGACGCGGCGCCAGCGCGTCTCCTGCAGAAAGGCCTGAAAACTGCCGTTCTCTGACGCCGAGACCCGCTTTTCCGTGAGCTGCCACAGCCGGTAGCTCACCCCGAGCGCCTGCACGAAGCCGGTGGCCGCCAGCAGTAACAGCACGCACATCACGATGCCCACGCGCAGCCAGCCGGTACCGCTGATGCTGCTGCCGGCGGCGATGAGCATCAGCAGGAAGCCCGCCACCGGCAGGCCGGTCAGCCACATCAGCCCCCACCAGATCCAGCGGCTGACGCGCAGGTTACGCGCCAGCCGCTCAGGCGTCAGGCCGCTGTCTGCGACCGCCTGCGCCCAGCTCGCGGGGCGGTAGTCGCCCGCGCCGCGGCCCGCGGTCACCTCACGGAGGCGCTGCCACAGGCGGGAGACGTTTCTCCCCGCGTGGCGGCTCCAGCTGGACACCTCCCACGCCGGCAGGAAGATATTCAGGGCGATCCAGCCCGCGCGCTTCGCCATACGGCGGCCGGTCGCTGCGCCGCCCTGCGGGGCGGCGGCATCATTATCTTTCACAGGGCATCTCCTTCTGCAGTCAGAATAGGTTCAATGAGCGGGAGCGTCACATGATTAAGCGCTGCCAGTTGCTGCAGCGCGCGTGCGAGAAAACCGTATACCGACGTCAGATCGTCGCTTTCCATGCAGCGGATATCCGGCGTCAGGAAGATGACCTGCCCCGGCCGCAGTTTCAGCGTGCTGAGGCTGAACCCCGGCGCGCCCGTAAACGTCTCGGCCACGTGCGGGTGATGGTATATGGCCATGCGGCTGCGAATGGTTGCGGCGGCGTCACCGGCACCGTCATGCGTGAGCAGCTCACGCGCGGCCTGAAGGGACGGATGATAAGGGTACTGCCGGCCCCAGCGCGCCAGGGCAATCCACAGATCGTCCGCCCACAGCTGCCCGGCCAGCGCGCCGAGCCCGGCGCCGTCGCCGCTGAAGTGCCCCGTGTCATCCGCAAACCCGATGACGCAGGCCATCAGGCGCCGGGTCAGGTCAGTGTAGGTCGCCGCCGGGAACAGCGCGGCGGCGACCGCAGCGGTGCCGTCCGCCGCGTTAACGTGCCGCAGCGCATCCAGCACGTTCCAGACGTCGCCCTCCTGCGTCTGCCCCGGGGCAAGGCGCCACGCCTGCCACAGCCGTGACCAGCGCGGCGTATTCCAGAAGGCCGCCCACATTTCGCCGCAGGGATCCAGCACCAGAACGGGGCCGGCGCCGGCGTCCAGCAGTGAAGAAAGTGCGCCGGCGTCCGGCGCGAAGGTACCGCTTGTTGTCATGAAATTCTCCCGGAGGTTACTGTGCGCTTACGCCGGCGCTCAGCTGCGAGGACAGTGCCTGCAGCTGCGGGGCGTATTCGTTTTTAGCCGCCAGCGCCAGCTGCTGGCCGCTGATGATGTTGGCCTGACGCAGCTCGTTTTTGATGCCCAGCGCCAGCCAGTTCGCCGCCGCGAGCTGGCGGGCCACCTCGCGCGTCAGGTTGTCGCCGTCCATGCCCTGCAGGTCGGTGACCCACGCGGTGTTGGCGTAGCGGCGCCCGACCTCAAACGCCTCAAACTCGCGCTCGCTCATGGTGCCGGTCTGCTTTGCCTGCGCGGACGCGGTCTGCTGGAAGTAGCTTTCCGCCGACGGCGCCTGACGGGCCTCGGTGAGGGCCGCCTGCGTGGCGTCCTGCGGCTGGCTCGCCGCCACCATGTCCAGCTGGGGCTGCATCGCCGCGCTCTGCATCGCCTTGTACTGCGTCAGCAGGCCCTGATACTCCTGCCCGGTTGCGGTCTGGATTTCGCCCTTACCCGGCGTCCGCCCGGCATCAAGCTTCGCCGAGTTGCTGACGTAGGCCATGGCCGCGTCCGTCTGCGCCTGCGTGAACGTCAGCTCCGGCGCCTTGCCCGGCTGCCCCGCGCCGTCGTAGAGCGATCGCGCTTCGGTATCGCCGCCCGGCAGCGCCGACACGCCCGGACACAGGCCGGTGCCGCCGTAGAGCTTCGCCTCCTCCGCCGTGCAGTACGCCGAGTGGATGAGCGCGCTGCGGTAGCCGCCCTGTCGCGGCGTGGTGGGAAGGCTGGCCAGCGTCTCGCGCACGGCCGCACTCGAGACCCCGCTGCCGCCCGCAAGCTTCGACGCCGCCGCCCGGGTTGCCTGGCTTACCTGCGCGGCCGAACCGGACGCCGATTCGCTGCAGATGCTGTCAGGCACCGTGAAGGAAGATCGCGCCTTCTCCAGCCGGTCCGCCTGGCGGTTAAAGTTGTCCGCCTCGCGCTGGGTGCGCGCCGCTTCCGTAATGGCCGTGGTGATCCGGTCGCCGGATTGCACCACCGCCGTGCCGGTCTCTGTTTCGGCGGTAATGATTTCGCCGAGCGTGGTCTGCATCGCATTCAGCGCGGGCATCACCTGCGTCTGGATGGGAATGCTGCTCATCTCCTCGGTCGGATAAGCCATCGCTTCCGGCGCAAGCGCCGCCAGCACGCAGGCCGCAAGCAGGCGGCGCCCTGCGGGCCGCCGCGGTTTAAGTGTGTGCATGTCAGAACTCCTGAAGGGTCAGAGGTCATAGCCCTGTTTATCGATAAGCTCACTGGCAAGCTGGCGGATGACGCTGTCACCGCCCGCCTCGCCGGCGGTGCGGCGGCGGTGCTCGATGACTTTTTCGGCGCTGCCGTTGGGGAAGAACTGCCCGAGAATGCGGCGCGCCGTATCGGCGCCGGTGTCTTTTTCCAGCATCCGGCGCAGCGCCATGTCCACCGGCGTGGTGCTGTGCCCCCACAGCTCCTCCGGGCCCACCGTGTTTTTCATGATGTGGGCGATGGTGCTGCCGCCTTTGATACGGAAAATACCGAGAAACGGCACGCCGCTGCCGTCGGCGGCAGGCCCGCTGCCCATGCGCTCAAAGCGGTCCAGCGTGGCATCCGGCACCCTGAAACGCTCTTTAAGCAGCGCGCGATCTTCCGGGTCCACGCCCACCATGTACACGGAGTTGGCGGACTGGCGCAGCGCTTCAGGCATGTCGCGAAAGTACTGCGAGGACAGCACCGTGCGCACGCCAAACTTGCGCTGCTCACGGTCGGCGGTTTCCAGCATCGGGAAGATAAAGGGCACGCCTTCGGCGTTGTGCAGCTCGTCGTACTGTCTGGTTTTGACTTCCTCATCAAGCTGCTGCACGCGCGTCTGATGCATCGCGTGCCAGCGGCTGTGCAGCGCAGTAAAGAGCTCGTCCTGATACTGCGGCAGCACAAAATCGCCGCCGGCGATGTGCCCGGCGAACAGGTACATCATGCCGGTCTGCAGGTAGCCCGCTTTTGATTTGTCGCCGGCAACGAGCTGGATATCAACCGTGATGACGCGCGCCTTCGGGCTTATCATAAAGCGCGTGCGCCCGGCGAACATGCGGTACTGCCCGCAGGCGTCGCGCAGGCAGCGGGCAATGTATTCGATCAGCGGCTCGCTGCTGCTGTCGCGCTGGATATTGCCGTACATGCTCCGGTAATCCTCGCTGAGCAGGCGGGGGGCCATGTCGGCCAGCTCCGGCACCGCCTGGAACTGCGCCCGCTGCGCCGCGTCCGTCCTGCCCGCGTCCTGCAGCAGGTCGCGTACCTCATACCAGGTCGCATTGTCCTGATATTCGGGATGCTTCTCCCAGACCGCCGCGTCCTGCAGCGCCGCGTCGACAACCGGCACCAGCCCCGGCTCGTAGCGGCGCGGCTCCTCCCGGGAGGCCTTGAACGAATCGCTCACCAGCCGCCGCAGGATGATGGGCGTATCGCGTCCGTTAGGCGGTGCGCCGGTGCCGGGGTCAATGCACAGCGCCGTCAGCGCATTCTCAATAAACTCGGCTTCGTAGCTGAGCGGCTTCTGCAGCCCCAGCTGGATATCAAACAGGTTGCGGCAGTACTCCGGATCGTTACGCAGCACGATGCTCAGCACCTCGTCCTGACGCTCCGGCGGCAGCGCCGTGCGCAGTATCGACACCATTCCCTGCGAGCTGAATCCCTTGTCGATGCCGGCGAAGAACGGCAGCTGCTTCTGCGCTGACATGGCCAGAATGATCGGCTGACGGTTGATGAATACCGATTTACCGCCGCCGGACTCGCCCGCCACGATGCTGGTTTTCTTGGTCTGGTTGGCCGCCGCCAGGGCCACCGGCATCAGCTTGCCGTCGGGTGAGACGAACAGGGCGTCACCCTCCTCGTTCCACGCCGTCGTCGGCCGGGTCAGCGGCATCAGGTTCAGCGCCTCGGACAGCGGCGGATACATCAGGCACGGCCCGCTTGCGGCCGAGGACGCGGTGAGCGTGGCCGCCCACGCGCGTACGGGATCGCCGAAGGTCTGCGTCACGCCGCAGATCCCCCAGGAGGTCAGCGCCTGCTGCAGCAGCGTCAGGTTACGCGTCACCGTCTCCGGCGAATCCCCCCAGGTGGCGGCGGTGATGGTCATCACGCACACCGGCTCGTGCATCTCGCGCCCGGCAAGCTGCGACACAGACTGGAAGATGGGCTTCAGGCCGGGTACCCACTCGACGAAGCTCAGCACCGACTGCTTGCCGCCCAGCCGGCGCATGCCGCCGGGCATCAGGTCCTGCCGGATGCGGAACGGCACGCTGCGCGGGATGAGCTCGCGCAGCTTTGCGAAGCTCTGCGGGTTCTGCGGGCCCAGCTCCACGGCCACCGTGCCGTGCCATACGCCTTTTATCTTCAGGAGGTTGTTGCGGATTTCATCCACACCCGCCCCCATCACCTGAAAGTTCAGCCAGGGTGCCAGCAGCGCCGTCACATCCTCCCCCTGGCGCACCCCGTGGGGAATAATGCGGTCGTCGGGCAGCAGCGGCTGCCAGTAGCTGCCGGTGCCCGGGTCAATCTGCGCGCGCAGCACGCGGCCCGCCTCGTGGGCATCGATGCGGCGCATCAGCACGCCCTTGCCGCTGTCGCCGAGGGCGCGCTCAAGCTGCAGGAGAAAGGCATCGTGGCGTATCTTCAGGCCGGCAAACTCGGTCAGCAGCGGGTTCTGGCCAAACACCGCGGACGGGCTCGCCTTAAGCAGTTCGCTCAGGCGCGCGTTTTCATCGCGCAGCTCGTGCCCGGCCAGCACGCCGCGGCCGGTATAGCACACAAGCCAGGTGCGCTCCCGGTTGACCCAGGGCTTGAGTTTTTTCACCTGCTCGTCGAGCAGATACTGCAGCTTCAGTCCGGTACGCTTCAGGGACTGATGCTGGGGCGTCAGCAGCCGCCGGATCTCAGCCTCGCCGCCGGCCGGATCGCACTCGTGCACGATACTGATGCGGTGTCCCGCATGGCGATAGTGGGCGGTCAGCGACTCCGTCATGCGCTCAAGCCGCCCCTGCCAGGCGTCGCCGTGCGAAGCCGTCAGATGTTCGTCCGACTCGCGGTAGCTGCCGGAAATCTCAAACACCGAGAGGTAGTCGCCCTTCTGCGTCACCATGATGTACGGGGCGCTGAGCTCCGGATAACGGATACGATCGTCTTCCGTCAGGCGAACAACGGTCTGCAGGTCACAGTAGTCAGGCAGATCGCGCGACACGGCAAAGCGCGTCACGGCGGTAATAATTTCTTCAGTCCAGCGGATGAGGCGGTTGGGCATACAGGTCGCTCCGGATATAGGAATTCCACGCCGGGGTGTGCACGGCGGTCTCAGCGGTGCGGCCCAGCGGCAGTAACAGGGTCAGGTCGGTAAAAACGTCAGGCGGCAGGATAAGCACGCAGCCTTCCAGCCGCTGCTGCAGCGCTTTACGCTTCAGGGGCGGCAGGCGCGCAAAGGCCGCGGCGAACTCCGGCGCGCGCGACGTGCCCCACATGCCCTCCACCTCGCGCGCGTGGCGGGCGAGCCAGTTCCACACGCGGCGGGACTCTTTACGCACGGCTTTACTTTCACTGTGCTGCCCGATAAGCGCGCGGCGCTGCAGGTTAATGATGTCGGCCGCCGGCGCATCGGGCAGCCAGGCCAGGTGCCCGTGCGCGGCGGTGGGACTGTCGAGATTAAAGGTCAGCCAGCAGAGCGTGCAGACCGGCTCAGCAGCCGGCCCCTGCCACAGGCGCTGCGCGCGCGTGCCGCAGCAGCGGCAGGGAGGGCCGGATCCCACTGAGACCGGCCTCGGGGCTGCGTCTTCGCCGCTGACGTCAGGAAAGAGCGGCAGCAGCCCGCCTGCATGGGCGGGTGAAGGATTGACAAACATAGGGGTCCTTACAGGGCAGACCTGACAGGGGAGTCAGAAGGACTCGCGGGAACACTCAGTGGTCAGTGATCAGGGAAAATTAATTCACAATGACACCGGGCCTGATCCACTGCGGCCAGCCCGTTTTCGCCTGCACGCTGCAGGTCACCGCGTGGCCGCCTGTGGTGGCTTCAGCCCCCTGACTGTAGGCCTTACCGTCAAGCCAGCAGGCGCCGGACTGTGCGCCTGTATTCAGTGCGGTGAAAATCTGCTGGAGATGGATGTCGATGGCCTGAGCGGCGATGTTCAGCTGGTCGAGTTTCTTACTGACGTCAGCGTCGCTTACCGGCTGGCCCGCAAACGCGCCGGCACAAAACCCGGCAGTTAAAATCAGGACAAAAGCCCTGCGGAATAAGGTTTTCATTGTTCAGCTCCGGAAAGATTCAGAGAGGGGGCGGTGGCAACGGCCTGAGTATGCAGCGCTGAGTAAGGTCCATGTCTGTGATCTCCATATGCAGCCACGCCGAGGCCAGGCCGCCGGCAAACATCAGGATGACAAAAATCAGCGCAAACCGGCCCGTTGTCACCGGATACGGGGCATTAATGAATCGCCAGGCGTAGACTGCAGGCCCGGCATTCAGAAAAAAGGCAAAGAACGTGGTTCCGATTATCGTTTCGCAGTAAGGCGTCCAGTGCAAAAATGCTAAACCTGCCAGCACCAGCCAGATGCTCCCCGCGAATGAAAAACCAGTACCGGTACGGATGTTCACGCAGCTGCCTCCCACATTGATGGCGTTGCTTTAGCCGAAAAGGCCGCCCCGCCGGGGGCGGCTCAGGCCGTTAACTGACGCTGACCGGCGTCAGGCCAATCTGCGTCATGCCACGTTTGACGATCTCCGGGATCCCCATCATCATCGCGCCGACGACGATGGCCAGAATAACCATCCAGGGCTTGATCTGCGGATTATTCTTCATGGCCTTAATCGACAGGAAGCCGCCGGCAAAAGCAAAGAAGCCCACCACCTGAATAATAATGATCCCGCTGGACTGCGCTGACTTGGCGCCTTCAGCCACTCGCACGCCCATACCTGCAAGGTCGTCGTCCGCCATGACAACCGGTGAAATAAGCGCGACAAAGGCGAGCACGCCGCGAATGACGAGCCGGCGCAGGGTTTCAGACAGCATGAGTGCGCGCACGAAGGCCGCGCGGTAAACGCGATTAAGCATGGTAGTTTCCTTTAGTAAAATGGCCGGATGGCCTGTTGAGTTCGTCCGTGTGGACGTAAGGCTGAACGGCCGCGTCAGAGCAGGCCGAGGGTTTTCTGTAAGGCGTTAAGCAGGTAGGGGTTACACACAAGCATCACGCCGATAATAAATTTAACGGTGCCGCTGCTGACGTCGTTGCCCGCCGTCAGGCCGGAATGGCCATCTTTGCGGGAGCGTCGCCAGAGCAGCACGCCGGAGAGCGCGAACCAGACGCCTATCATGCGCACCAGGCTCAGCAGGGCGTTGGCCGCCACCGCACCCTGCCCGAACGTGCCCTGGTCGACGTAGCTGATGGCGTCAAACGACACCTGCCAGCCCACCTGACGCGCGCCCGCCCCAATAAGCTGGTCGAGACCCACCAGGCAGCCGCACAGCAGCACCCAGGCCACCACGCCGCCGCCGCTCACCCCCTGCCCGGGCGCCTTGCGGGCAAGCCAGGACTGACGGGCAAGAAAGCCGCCGGCGCCGATCACGCCAAAAAGGGAGCCCAGCGTCAGGGCAAGGTTGATGAACGAACTCTGCAGCCCGGACGCCAGGCTGGACAGCATCTGAATGCCGTCGAGGGAGTTTCCCATGACGCCTCCCTAGCGCAGCACGCCGGCGCTGGTCGTAACGCTGCGGTCCGACGCGTTCACGGCCTGCACGGTGACGCCACCGAGGCTGTCGCCGGGCTCCACTGCCCACGTCCGCCCCTGCCAGCTGACCCACGCCATTCCCTCCTGCAGGCTTTCCAGCCGCATGCCGGCAAGCGCAGAGCGCGTGACCCTGCGTCCCGCTGCGTGACCGGCCGGCTCCCGCGCGGGCCGCACGGCCAGCACCGTCACCAGGTTACCCAGCCGCGCGTTTTCTTTTGCGATCTCGTCAACCTGCTGCTGCAGCGCGGCCAGCGCCTTCGTCTGCGCGCGCACCGTATCGGACAGGCGGGTAATGGCCTCGCGGTTGGCTGTTTCAAACTCGCGCCCCTCGCGGATAAGCGTCATCACGTCCTCCGGCACGCTGCCGGCGGCAGCGGCAGTGCCCGCCGGGCCGGCCGGAACGCTGAGTCCGCCCGTCTGCAGCGGCGCCGGCGCGGCGGACGGATGAACCACCTCAAGCCCGGCATCCTGTCCGAACGCCCGCTGGCTGGCATCCTGTGAGGATGAGTCGTGCCAGAACAGGTACCAGGCCACGACGCCGAACATCAGGAAAATCCCCGCAAGCCACGGCAGGGAGTAGCCGAGCAGCACCGGGCGCGTCAGGAAGCCCTGCTCAGGCCTGACACGCGGTGGCGCGGCCGGCGTCGCCGGCGCGCTTTGTGCCGGCAGCGGATCGAATTCATTCACGGGCGTTTCCTCTCTGTTCGGCGGCGCGGATGCGCGCCTGCGTTTCCGCGCGCAGATCTGCGGCGGTCGGGGTCGGGTTGCTGCTCAGGGATGCGGGCGCGCGGGTGCCCGCATCCGTCTGCGTGGTGCCCTGCGGCGGCTCGGCGTCGGTGCTGTAGACGCCGCGCATGAACTGAATGGCCACCACCTCACCGCTGTACACCCTCACGGTGCGATCCGGCAGGCGGGCGGCGTCGCCCGACAGCACCTGCCCCGCACGCTGCGCCATACCGCCGAGCATTACGCCCGCCACCGCTGTCGGATCCGGCAGGCCGGGACGCGCGGTAACGGTGTTAAACCCGTTGTTCAGCATCTGCGTATTAGACTGCGCGTAAAGCTGCCCGGCTTCCCCGCCACCCCCGAAAATGGAGGGCAGTATGATGCGGCGGACATAGTGATGGTCTACGTCGCTGGCAATGTTGGCCACGAGCGTGTCGTCCTGCAGCGCGTAGGCGTCAACCTTGTAGTTCTGACCGTTCAGCGCCATGGTGGTGAAGTGAATGACGACGCCGTCACCGGACAGCTTCGCCCCCTCCGGCGCCTTCAGCACGGCGCCCCCGTATTTACCGGTGGTAATGCGGCCCAGCACCGGCGTGGTACCGTTGTCGGAATTCACGCCCGTATAAATCTCACCCGGTCCGCGCCAGTACGGATCGACCACCACGGTCGCCGGCGGCGTATTCGCCGCAGCCTGCCGGCTGCGCGCGGCGGCCTGCTGCACGTAACTCCCGGGCAGCGAATCGCGCCAGTTCGCCCAGCCGCTGTCCTTTCCGCCCAGCAGCTGCGCGGCGGGCAGTTCGCCGGCCGCCGGCGGGGCCTGCATCTTCGCGAGCAGGGCGGCAAGCGATTTCTGGCGGGTCTCGGCCAGCGCCTTCTCCTGCTCCTGCGTGCGCCCTGTACCCTGCGGGCGCGGCAGCTCGCGCGGCGCCACAACCGGCGCGACCTTCGCCGGCTCCTTCGGCGCGATCACGTCCTGCTCCAGCGGGATGCTGGCGATAAAGCTCTGGTTTGAGGCCGTGGCGTTCTGCGCCCCCAGGGCGTTGCTTTCGCGCAGCTTTTCGCGGTAGTCCGGCTGCTCCTGCGCGTTCACCTGCGCGGTACCGGCTACCCGGTTCAGGTTGACGTTTGAGACCGCGGGGGGCGGCGCGGCCAGGTAGCTCCACAGCGCGTAGCCGCCGCCCACCACCGCCACGACTCCGCCCACGATCAGGCTGGCCATCAGCCGGATGTTGCTGCCGCCGGTGTTCTGTTGATCGCTCATGATTACTCCAGGGCTATGCTGAGGGCTTCGGTGCGCCCGTCAACGGAGAACGCCACGCGCGGGGTCAGCGGCAGCTTCCACAGGTGGGTGCCATCCGCCGACGACAGCGTGGTATCAAACTCATCGCGGATGTCGGCGCGGGAGCGGATGTAAAGGTCGTCGCCCTGCTGCCACACCGCCGTGTCCGGCACGCTGCCGGTGATTTTCAGGCGCTTCGCCCCGGGCGGCGGCACGCCGTCCAGAAACGCCTGCAGTACGTCATCGTGCAGACCGATGCGCGACGGACCCGGCGCGTCAGGCGCCGCGCCCGGTCCCCGCCGCGGAATGCGCAGGTCAAGGCGCGCGTCCACCGTCCAGGTTTTCTTCGCGGTGTCGGCCTCGCCGCTCATGACGCTTATCTGCAGCGGCACCGGCAGGCCCTCAAGCCCCACGGTCACCAGCGTGTTCACGAAGTCGCGTTTTGCCGTGATGACCATAAATGACGCGCCCGGGATCCACTTCACCTCGATGTCCGGTGAGCCGCTCTGCGGGTCGCCGAGGATTTTCCAGGGGGCACCGGTGCTGTCGATAAAGCTCACCGTGGCGGGCCAGTTCATGGCGGTGCGCACCAGCGGCAGGCTTGCGCCCGGCTGCAGGCTGACGGTCTGCGCGCTGATGCGCGGTACGGCCGTGATGCCCGGCGTGGCCAGCGCGCGGTTCTGCTCGGTCTGCTGGGCGCGCAGCTGCCGGATTTCGTCCGGCGTCAGCGGCGCGATGGCCGCCTGCGCCTGGTCGTAAGCGACCGACGTGGGCGGCGGCAGCGCCTGTCCGGGCTGGGGCCCTGCCGGTGCGGCGGGGCTTCCCGCGGCCTGACCGGTGACAGGCGCGGCACCGGTCGCTGAGGTGGAGCGCCAGCCGCCGTCGGTGCCGGCCGCCGGGGCTGTCCCCGCAGACGTGGCGGCGCCCGCGCTGCCGCACAGCGCCAGCCACAGGGCAAGCGTGCGAAAGTTGCTCATAGCGTTCCTTATCCTGCGTTGTTGGTGATGGTCTGCGTGACCTCAAGACCACGCGGCTTCTTACGCACGTCGGCCTGCTGGATACGCAGCGTGAAGATATAGCGCAGCGGCGGGCTGCTGCTGTTCTGGCCCTGCAGCTTCAGCGTGACGGGATACTGGAACTCCCACGTGTAGCGATCGCCGATGATGCCGCGGCGCGTAATGACGCCAGGCTCAGCCGTATTGGTCAGGTTCATGCGCTTGTCCCGGATCAGCGACAGGATGTTAGAACCGGTGGTCAGCGACTGGTTGTAGCCGGCAAACCCTTCCTCAGAGAAGTTCGGTGATACCGCCGTTATCTGATCGCGGTAGTGAACAAAGTCCAGCGTAAAGGCCTGGTTGATGGTGTCCGCCCCGAACTGCCGCACGTCGCTTTCGCTCCAGACCGGCTTGTCCGTCCCGTAAACCGGCGTGATGCGACCGGCCTCCGTGGCGAAATACTCCCGGGGCACGTACCAGTACATGACAACCAGCACGCAGATAGCGATGCCCTGAATGACGTTGACCGTCAGGCTCCAGCCCAGCTTTTTCAGGCAGCTGCGCGCAAACACTGCGCCCAGCGACCGCTCGTGCTGCGCGTGCACCGCATGCTCATAGGCGTCAGGATCCGTTATGGCCGCGGCCGCGCCCTCGGGCAGCGCGGCGGGTTGAGGGTTTTGCATACGTCACTCCTTACATGCCGTACGACTGCCACGGATCGATGTTGTCCGGCAGGTAGCTGTTGATTTTGTCGGTCATGGCGCTGCAGACCTTCTCTGACGCCTGATTCATGATGTCCTGCAGGCTCGGCAGGTGCGGCAGGCTGATGGAGATATTGCGGATGCCGGAAAGGCAGTTCTGCATCTGATCTGACATCTGGCTTTCCCGTTCAGACCAGGCGTCGCTGGCCTTCTTCGCGGCGTTATAGCCGGCTTCGCTGCCGGCCTGCGCAGCGCTGCCGGCGCGGCACGAAGCGGCGCCGGCGCTCAGCGAGGTGCAGCAAAAAGAAACCGCCACGAGGGCGGTCAGGAATTTATTCATGTGAGTTCTCCGGAAAAATCGATTACTGGGCCGGCCGCGGCGGCGTGGTCGGTGCTGCCTGAGGTGCTGCTGCCGGCTGCTCCTTTACCCAGCCGGACTCCGCCTTGTAGCGCTCGTCGTAGCCGAGACGAGCGTGCAGCGTGGCCGGCACCTCTGCAGGCGCGTCCAGCTTCGCAATGCGCGGCCTGTCATCGCCGCTCAGGCGGATGACGACGTGCTCGCGCGGTACCGGCTGGCCGCTGGACCGGTTGATGCCGTTACCGTTACCGATGGGCTGCGCGCCTTCGGTCGTCAGCACGTTCACCACCATTGGCGGGGCGTCTTTGCTGCCCGGCAGGCTGACCAGTACGTGGTTATAAATGCCGTTCTGGCGGACCACGCCCTGCAGGTAGTCGCCGTCGCCCTGCACCAGCAGCAGGTCCGGGCGCCCGTCGTCACCCCATGCCGACATCACCGGCGCGCCGGCGCGTTCGTTGTGCGCCGGACGCGGCGCCGAGAGCGGATCACCGGGCTGATGACTTCCCTGCCCGTCGGGCTTAATCCAGTACAGGCCGTCGGCGGGCCTCGGCGGCGCGTCAATATCCAGCCCGAGGCGGCTGACCAGCGTGTGCTGGATCTGCGTGTAGCGGTTCACGTCCACGGCTGCCAGCGGCACCATCTCATCGCTGCCGGTCTGCACGCGGCTTCCACCCGCCGGCACCAGCGTCCACTGGTTACGGTGGGTGTCGGCACTGGTGTAATGCGTGACAGCGCCCTCCTCATTTTTGTGCGGAACCCTGACCGTGACCGGCTGCTGTCCCTGCCACTGCAGGGTGACCATGCGCCCCGGCTGCAGGTTAGTCTCACGCAGCAGGCCGGCCAGCTCTTTGCCCCAGTACGTCTGCGTTCCTTCCCTGGTCCGCAGGGTAATAAAGGTGCTTTCGCTCTGGCCCGCCTCAAACCGGAACGGGGCCTGACCGCAGGCGGTCACTTTACCGGTTACTGGCTCCCGGGCCTTCTCGGCGGGCGTATGCACCGCCGGAGATATTTTTGGCTCGGCCGGTGCCGGCGCGGACGCCTGCTGCGGTGACGGTGTCACGGGAGCAGCAGCCGCGGGCCTGTCGGCCTGTGCAGCCTGAGCCGCAGGTGCTGCGGGGTTATCCGCCTGCGTCACGGGTGCAGCCGGCGGGGTTTCCGCTGCGCGCGGCCCTTGTTGGTCACCGCGTACCGCATCCGCCGGCGCGACCGGCTGTCCCGCCGCGCGACGCGCCGCGTCGAGGTCGGCCTGCTGACCGGCATTCTTCATGGTGACGTTCAGCTTGTTGGCCACGATGACGCCAATCGCAAATGCCTTAAATTCGTCGCTGCCGGTGAGTTCAATGCGTCCGTGATAGTGGTTGGCAGCGGTCAGCAGCGCGGCCAGAACCTTCTCCCCGTGCGCACTGGAGCCGCTGGCCATCACCAGGCGGTTGCCGTGGTCAACAAAGGCGGGCTCACCGTCCAGCCGGTAAAGAACGCTCTTGCCATCGGCCTGCTTCTCATGGGTGACGCGGCTCAGCAGCTTGTCGGCATCGATGCGCGACTTCCCTGACGCGTCCGGCAGGTCTTCATCGGAAGGCGCAACCCGTGGCGCGCCGACCAGAATGCCATTCTCCACACCGAAGGCAGCCGCTGCCGGTGACGGACCAGACGGAGGACGCCGGTCCAGTTCAGCGCGCAGCTCGGCTTCCAGCGCTTCGCTCTCCCCGGATGGCAAGGGAACAGTCCCGGTGTCATTGCCCATGGACCACATTTCTGTCAGCCGTATCCGCTCATTAACCAGTCCGCCCAGCTGCCACGCCAGCGCATCGGTATCCAGCGAAGGGGCCGCCTCTTTCAGCGCGCGCAGACGTCCGGCGATATCCACGAAATCGTCTTTCATCGTACCGCTGTGCGATCCAGTTGCAGACGCGTCAGAAACGGCCTGCGCCACCTGCTGCTGTTTTCCCGCCTCAATCAGGCGGTGCGTTTCACCCATGCCGAGATTCATTTCGGCGGCGACGCGGGCAAGACTCAGCCCTGAACCGGACAGTGCCGCCGCGCGGGCTGCCTGGCCAGCTGCCGCCGTCTCTGCAGGCGCTGCGGCTGCCGTTTCGGCCGGCGCCGGCTCAGGGGCGGCGTCAGAAGGGGGCGGGCTGAGGGTGACAGCTGGCTCCGCGCCTGAAACGGCGGCCGGTGCGGCACGGCTTTCCTGAATCACGCCGGCTTCCGGCTCCACCGGCTGCTGCGCGCGCAGGATCCGGTACACGCTGGTCTGCCCGATGCCGAGCTGCTCTGCTATCTGCGCGGGCTTCATGCCCTGCGCGCTCAGCGCCAGTATCTCCCCTGACTGCGCTTTTGCGCTGCCCGGACGACCGGCGGATTTTGTACCGGCTGGTTCAGCAGCTGCCGGGGCGGCTTCAGCTGCGGGCGCCTGCACAGCCGCGTCAGGCGCGGCAGCAGGGGTCGCTTCAGGCTGTATCGTTACGGCGGGCTCTGACGCTGGCGTATTTTCCGGCGCGCGCTGCGCGTCATCAGGTGTGGCCATGGATGTTTCCTTATAGTTAAGCCCCTCAAGGGCGCTGGCAATGGCGGGCAGCAGCGTCGCCTGCAGGCGGTCGGCGCCGCGGGACTGGTGCAGATCGTTGTAGTCTGTAAACCCGCGCTCAATTTCCGCGGCGGTCAGGTCCGGCAGCAGCGCGGCCCCGCCGGTTGCGGCGGCGGCGCGGTTCGCCGACAGCACGCCCTTGTTACGCTCTTTGGCATGGTCGACGTCAGCCATGAACAGGTGCGGACTGTCGGGATAACGCGCCTTCAGCACGGAGGCCACCGTCTCCATATTCCCGGCGTCGATGGTCATGACAACCGGCCGGCCGGTGACCATGTGCAGGCTACGCGCGGTGGCGTAGCCTTCGGCATACAGGATCGGCTCTCCGTTGGTGAGCCGGCCGCCCTCAACGCGAAAGTGCCCGGACTTGGGCGCATCCTTATAAAGGTATTTTTCACCGTCCGGCGGGATGTACTGCAGCGTACGAAATCCGCCGTTCACGTCGTAGAACGGCACGACCAGCGCCCCGTTGCGCGTCTGGCGGACGTCATCCGCAACGGTTATTCCCTTGCGCACGAGGTAGGCATGCGTGGGGTCTGCCGCCGGAAGTCGCGCATATAGCGCCTTTGCGCTGGCGGTCTGCCGGGCATAAAGCGCCGCCTGCTTGCGCGCAGCGTCATCACGTGCCTGCTGCATCGCGGCCTTAATGTGGAGCCTTGCGACCGGATCGGCTTTGCCTTCGCGGCCGCTGCCCTTCCAGTTCGTGACGTCCTTGTCGTTTTCCGCGCGGTGGTAGTTGATGTACCAGCCGCCCGGCCTGACGCCGTCCAGAAAGCCCCGGTAAACCCCGTCCCGGTTCCCTTTTTTGCCCTCCACGACCGGCACGCGTTGACGCCTGCCATTCATCACCGGCAGGCCATCAATCACCAGCCCGGCACTGGTCAGGGCCGCCAGGAATTCCTCCTGCGGGTCACCGCCGCCGCTGCTGCGAATGCTGCGGTCTGGCAGCCACTTCTGCAGCCGGCTCAGATCCGCACCCGGGCGGGCGTACCAGAGCTGCGCTTTTTTATCCCACATAATCGCGCGGCCCCCGTCCGGATGAAGCCCGGCGTCGGCGCGCGCGGCGTCGCGCTGGTCCGGCATGACGGCAAGCCACACCGGGTAGTCTGCTGTTTTCATAACGCCTCCTGTGCTGCTGTGTCAGGACGGCTACTCGCCGTCGGTGAACCGGCGGTACCACCACGGGC
Organism: Pantoea sp. Pa-EAmG; assembly: GCF_030024295.1. Taxonomy (NCBI): domain Bacteria; kingdom Pseudomonadati; phylum Pseudomonadota; class Gammaproteobacteria; order Enterobacterales; family Erwiniaceae; genus Pantoea; species Pantoea sp. Pa-EAmG. The sequence continues at coordinate 15,812 of NZ_JASEWO010000032.1, read as the reverse complement.
GACCGCTCAGGCTTTTGCCGCGCGCCAGACGGGCCGCGCGCGTGAGAAGTTCGGTCACGCCCCAGCCGAACAGGTTCAGCAGCCAGAACGCGGCGATAATGCCGGTGACGATGTAGAGCGTGTCCATGGAGGGAAAGCGGAACCAGCTGAGATAGAGCAGAAACAGCCAGACGGGTATGCCAAAAAAGTCGAGCCTGCTGCCGGCGCGCCGCCAGAAACCCGGCGGGTAATCGTCCTTTCTGAACGCACTCATGCGGTGCCCTCCTCAAACTCGCGGCGCTGGCGCGGCGACATCACCATGGCCAGCTCGGATTCAGGGATGCGGCCGGCGAGGTACAGCTGCCAGGCCTGATCCACGATGCGTCGCTTCTCCGAGCGGAGGATCCCGTCAACATGCTGCCCCCACTTCGACCACGGCATGCCGGCAAGCTTCTCGCGCAGGTAGTAGTCGAAAAGGATGAATTCGCGGACCGCCACGCGCTTTCCGTCGGTGGTGCGCAGCAGCGTCTGTACCACCACGTACTGCAGCACGCCCAGCAGCGATAACGCCATGGCGTCGCGGCTCTCGTGCGGGAATTCATTGATGAGACGCGCAAAGACCTCGCCAGGCGAGTGGATGTGCGTGGTGGAGAGCAGCAGATGACCGAGCTGACCGGCGCGTATGCCAGCCTCGATGGTCTCAAGGTCGCGCATCTCCCCCACGCCCATGACCGACGGCGCTCGCCGGAGATCTGCGCGGATGCCGGTCGCAAAGTCGGGAATGTCTTTACCCACCTGCGACTGCAGCGGCGGCAGCACGTCGCCCGGGCGCCCCAGGATGAACTCGATCGGGTCTTCTTTGGTCGTGACCTTACGGTCGGGGTCCGTGTCCAGGCAGTGGCGGTAGGTTGAGGCCAGCGACGTGCTCTTGCCCGAGCCGGTGATCCCGCCCCACAGCCCCACGCCCTTTGCCGGCAGCAGGTTGTCCATCAGCTCCGGCTCCAGCCCGAGCGTTTCAAGCGGCGGTATCTCGGAGGGAATAACGCGCAGCGTCCAGCCGATGGTGCTGTCCTGACGCCCGGCGGAGCCCTGCAGCAGGTTTACGCGAAAGCGGATGCGCTCGCCGCGGTTCAGCCCCCAGCGGCCTGTCATGTCCCCGTCCAGCTGGATTGCGCGGTCAGCCGGCACGCCGCCGCGAACCTGCGGCCGCAGCTCCGGTGAAAACACCTCGTCCATCAGCAGGGCCATCGTGTCGTCCGCTACCCGGAAGGGGCTCGCCCTGACCAGCCGGCCGTAGCGCCCCACCACAAAATGGTTGTCGCCCTGCAGGTGAATGTCGCTCACGTTATTGCGCGCGCACCAGACCATAAAGCCGCGCAGCGCGTCGGCGTTCAGCCCGTTGCTGAAATCATAAAGTTCAAGTTCCGTGGCTGACATCAGCGCTTCTCCGTGTTAATGACCGGCTTCCACTTCGTTTTGTCAGTGACAAAGCCGGCGCGTGACTCCAGGCGCCGCTCGCGATCGCCCGTCGTCAGCTTGTTGCTGTCGCCGGTGACCGTCTGCTGGCGCTCGGTCACCACCGGCGCGGTGATGAGGTTCTGCCGGCGCAGCAGCACATACTGCAGCATGCCGTTGTAGTCGCGCGTCAGGCGGTTAACGTTGGCTTCCAGCGTCTCGTCTGCGCTCTGCCGGCCTTCTGTCCAGCCCTCGTTAACGGCCGCCTGCCAGATATCGCGCTGGACGCCGTTCTCCGGGATAAGCCCGCCCTGCGGCTCGTCCGGCGGCACGGTGCTGAGGCCCGCCATCAGCCAGCTGCGCCACGACGGCGGGTTGCTGACGAAGCGCTCCGGCTGAATGATTTCGTACACGTGGCTTGCCGTGCGGATCTGGTCAGGGGTGACGCGCGCCACGTCCACCGCTTCGGTGATGACCGGCGGCAGCCAGCCTCGGCTGCTGATGAGCGGGCGGAAGTCATAGGTCGCATCCAGCTGCTTCGCGCGCGCCTCCAGGTCGCGCCGGAGCTCCCACGCGCGCTGCGCCTTGCCGCCGCGAAACCCCAGCGTGCGGCCGCCCTCGGTAAGCATCTGACGGCGGTTATCGGAGACGTCAGCGGTGCCGCGCTTCTGCGGCGACAGGTACGCCTCCGGCCCCGGCGGCGGCGCACCGTCGGGGCCGGCCGCCGGCGCGGGTCTGTTCAGGTGAAATCCCGCGCAGCCCGCCAGCAGCGCGGGCAGCAGCAGGACACAAAGCCGGGCTTTCATCGTCTGCCCCCTTTTTTATGGCGGACCGGCTCTGCCGGCAGGGATGACATAAACTGCAGCACCATCTGCCCCGGGTACGTCACGATCGTGGCGCGCCAGGCGGTCTGCATCTCAATCATGCGCAGCACGTTAGCGTACGTGACGCCCTTCACCTCAATGTCCACCGGCAGGGGCAGGCGCACGCCGGCGTAGCTGAAAACCTGCCCGCGCGCCCGGGCGAGCGTGCTCAGCAGCTCCACCGCGTCACCGTTCCAGCTGAAGCTCAGCCTGTCGCTGTCGGCGCGGATGGCCATCACCGGCAGCGGCGTGTCAGGGTTAAGGTTGCCTTCCATCCACAGCTGCGAGAGCTGCTGTGAAACGGGCCGCTCAGGCGCAGCCGGCGCGGTTGTGGACGGGAGCTGACGGGCGACAGGCTGCTGACAGCCGCAAAGCAATGCTGCCGGCAGCAGGGCTGCAGCAATCAATAAACGTTTCATGAAAATCCTCCGCGTCCGGCCGGACACGTTGAGTTTGAAAAGGAGTAACCGGCGGGAGCAGGTAAGGCGGGGGTCAGTTAACCGCGCAGAACACGGGCACCTGCCAGTTCTGCGTGTAGCCGCCGCCGCAGGCTTCACCCAGCGTATTCCAGGACGACCAGTCGCCGTCGTGGTTTACGCGGCCTATTTCCAGCGGCCAGCGCCCGCCGCAGCGGTTAGCACAGACGCGCAACGGTGAAGAGGAACCGCTCTGCCACACCCCGTTCTGACAGGCAAGCGTGCCGCCGCTGGCGTCGTGGCTGAGGGCGCCGATAATACTGCAGCCTGCACCCAGCGAGTTGACCTGGTCCTGATAGATAACGCCGCCAGCCGAGAGGTCGCCCTCCGCTCTCACGCTGCCGCCGCGCAGCTGGCCGCCCGTGTAGACGTTTTTGTTGTTAACCGAGCGAACCCAGTCGTTATCCGACATATAAAAGCCCCCGTCGTACGTTTCGTTAAGCCAGCCTTTGGCACCGCGGGTGATGATCCAGCCGTTGTTACTGCGGATGTCGTTATTTGCCGTGATGCCGTTGTTTGCCGTTACGCTGTTGCCGGCGGCGATATTGCCGCTTGCCGTGACGTTGCCGCTGGCCGTCACGCTGCCGCCGGCGGTGACGTTGGTGCCGGCTGACACCTGCCCGGTAAAGCTGCCCGTAGCGGCGTTCACCGTGCCGCCGTTGTTAAGGTTGTTGCCGTTCATATCAATGGCGGTATGCATGCGGTTCAGATCCGGGCGGCCGGTGACCTGATAGCGGTAAAGCCTGTCGCTTTCATCCGCGTCAGTGCCCAGCGCGTCGGCTGAAAGAAACGTGGCCAGACGCCCCTGCTGGCCGCTCAGCCCGTAGTCACCGAGCTTCGCCTGCCATCCGCCATCCGCGCCCACCGCCGTATTGGCCGGCCACACGTAGCCGCCCATGCCGCCGGCGTCTGACGCTATCTGACGCAGGCCCTTATAGGGGATCTCGCTGCCGCCCGTGGTAAGCACGAAGGCGACCAGCTGCCCGGACTGTCCCGGATCCCTCGCCACCGCCAGCTGATAGGTCTGACCGCTGTCGTTGGTGAGCGAAAAGCCGGCCGGCAGGTAACCCTGCGTGCGCAGCGTGGCGCCAGTGATGATGACCGGTCCGCCGGCAACCTGCGTGAGCAGTTTGTCCCGGTTGTCGCGCACGTAGCGCTTCGCGGCCTGCGCCACGAAGGTCAGGTGCGAGGCGGTTCCGGTCCAGATCTTGCTCTGTTGCCAGTTAGCCAGCCTGTCGATTGCCGCTGGCGTCAGAATCAGCACGATGGCCAGCGCGATGCCGGCCTGCAGGAGCATATTGCCTTTGTGAACCGGACGCGGTTTACGTTTCAGAAATTTCATCAGAGCACTCCCGCCAGTTGTTGGGGAAAGAAAAGACAGACGCCGCACAGGTAGCCAAACAGCGCCGGCGCAAAGGGTTTTGAGGGTTCACGGGATACGGCGGCGCACAGACAGCAGAGCAGCAGGCCGCCGGCGGCGGCATAACAGGCGCTGCGCCATGGGAGCCAGGCGCACAGCCCGGCCATGAGGTAAACGTCACCGAGTCCGATGCGCTCCTCACGATGCCGGCCGTTGACTCCCCAGCGCACAGTGCCGGCCAGTGCAAACGCGGCCAGGCTTGCCGGCAGCGCCTTCGTCACAGGCAGTACCGCATCCGGCAGCGCGGATGACGCCAGCCCGGTCAGCCAGAACGCTACCGTGTAGCGCATAGGCAACCACTGACAGCGCAGATCCGTGAGCGTCAGCGGCACCGCCATGATGAGCAGGACGACGCTTCGCAGCGCGGTGCGAAGCGGCACGTCAGGCGGCAGCATCAGCAGCCAGCCTGCGGTAAGCAGGTATATCAGGGCAACCGGTGCCACGATTGGCCACGTCAGCGGCGGGCCGTCGTGCGTGCGGAGAAAACGGCTGGCCTGATGTGCCTGAAGCGCAAACAGCCCCGCGCAGCACGCAAGCCAGACGGCGGCCACCGGACCGCCAGTAAATGAAGTCATGAACATATCCCTGTGGGTGTCAGCGGCGGGCCATGTAATCGGCGTAGACCTTGCGCGCATAAATCATGCGGCGGGCCGTATTGTCATCGGCAAAGCCGGCGTTATAGCTGCCCAGGCACTCCCAGGTAACGCCGCAGACCTGCAGGTGTCGCGCCAGTATCCAGGCGCCCACCATGACGTTCAGGCAGGGCTTCGTCAGCAGATCCTGTTCGCTCTGCAGCACGCCCATGGTGCGCAGCTGCGGCACGTGTGTGGAGTTAATCTGCATCAGGCCAAAATCCCGGCTGGTGACCTGGCCTTTTTTATTGCGGTTATAGCCAATGGCGCCCGGATTAAAGCCACTTTCCACCTTGCTGATGGAGCGCAGCAGCTGCGGGTCGACGTGATAACGCGCACCCGCCTCGTTGTAGCAGAACGCCAGCGCTGGGCGTGAGGCGCACAGCATCAGCCCGCCGGCGATCAGCAGGGGGAAAAGTTTCTTCATGATGCATACCGTGAGAATGAATGAAGGCTGAAAGAGGGTCTCAGCGCGGAGCAATCATGCTGAGCTGCCGGGCGGTATAGCCCTTTTGAAGAAGGCAGTGACTGGCACCTTCAACCGACGTGTCCAGGTGCATCAGCCAGATGTCGCCGTCAGGCTGACGTTCAAAGTAGCCGATTATCTCATTTCGTTCGTCCATCGCGTCCATGGGGATACCCCCGTTCTCAGTGACCTTCCACTGACAGCCACCGTCAGACCCGGCCGGATGATGAGACGAAAAATACAATACAGGGCAGTGAAGTAAGAGATACAGATAGCGAGGACGCAGCCCGGAAGGAGCCAGCATTCCAGTGCCCTTCGGCAGGTACCATTCATAGTTTATCCTTCTTATGAGGTCGCCGGGGTTGCCCCCGGCCTCCCGTCAGGTATTGCTGGTGAAGACCAGCGTGTTGGTGCCGGTAGAGCCGCTGTCGGCCGTGCACTGCGTGCCCGCCACCGAGCTGCTGACCAGGCCGCTGGTCGTGCTGCCGTTAATGCCAGTCGACGCCACGTTATTCGCGCCCGAAAGCTTCTGCGACATCTGCGCGCAGGCCTCCTGCGGCACCTGCGTGTACGTCAGGGAAAACGCCGTCTTCTGTCCGCCGTTCGTATTCACCGGTGCGACCGTAACGGTGCCGCCCCAGCGGTTGTTCAGCGTTGCGCTGCCGGAAGACTTTGTGCCGATCACCGCCATGCTGCCGGGCGAGCCGCCAAACTGAATGAGCGCGCCGGTCATGGTGGCGGCCGAGCTGAAGTCGTAAACCCCGCCGGTTTTCAGCATGCTGCGCGTGTTGGTCATGATTTCGCTGACATTGGACATTTCCTCGTTGTAGTCTGCGCTTTTAAATAGTCCCGTGCCCCCCGCGTAAATGCCCACGATAACGAGCAGCGAAACGGCGGTGACGATAATGGCTTCGGGCAGGTTCAGGGCACCGCGGTGAACGGCGGAATGTCCTGAACGGCCTGAACGTATTGAAAACAGTGACATAGGTAGATCCTCTCGGTATTCAAATCAGCGGTTGCCAATAATGGAGCCCAGGTCCTGAGTCGCCAGGAACGTGAGCAGGAGATAGCCGGCGGTGGCCAGCATGCCGGCCAGCTGGAGCACCTGGCAGACACGTTTGATGCGCCCGATGGCCTTTTTCAGCCACATCCTGGCGAAGTTTTCGATGTTGTCCTCCCCGCCCGGGCCGGCGGTCAGGAGCATCAGGCGGTCAATGGCCTCGCGTGAGGGAAACGCGTAGCCGCTGTCCGCCAGCGCCAGCCCGAGATGCTTGCCGCGCGCCACCTGCCGGCGGGTGGCGGTCAGGCGTTCATACATCCAGGGCGTGGCGTTGCGGCTCAGCATGTCGAGCGCTTCTTCCGTGCGCAGCTGGGCGCGCAGCAGGGCGCTGAGGTTCAGCAGAAACGACACCCCCTGCACCTCACGGTACAGGCTCCACGGAAACAGGTGGTCGAGCACCTTGCTGCGGACCGGGCCGGTGAGGCGCGGCAGCGACCAGATGACCCAGGCGGTAAACAGCGCCAGCGCACCGCCGAGGAGATAGCGGTTATCCACGAAGAAGTGCGTGATGGCGCCAAGCCACCATATCCAGCCGGTCCAGCTGTCGGCGGGGCTCATCTGCTCCAGGCGGGGCAGAAAGCGCTCGCTCACCATCTGCATCATGTAATACGTCCCGCCCAGCAGCATGGCCGGGTAGGCCAGATTGACCAGCGCGGTGGACTTCATCTCGCCCACGCCCTTAACGACTTCAATGGCGCGCAGCAGGGCTCCCCGCAGGTCTTTAGCCACCCGCCCGGCGCGCAGGATGGTGGTCTCCTGCGCCGGCACCCAGCCGGCGAGGCCTGCGTCAAGGCCCCGGCCGCGCGTGAGCGCGTGGTACACGTCGTTCAGACACAGCAGCACCGGATCGTTTTTACGCCGGCGCGTGCGCTGCAGGCCCGCGATGGCGTCTTCGGTTTTCTGCTTGTTCTCCAGCAGAAACGCCAGGTCCTCATACAGCGTCATGCGGTCAGTGGTGCTGAAGGTCTTCTGCCCTATCCACCGGCCCAGCGCCTCAGAGCGGGTGCTGCCCGTGGCAAGCGAGGCCTTCAGCCGGCCCCGCAGCCGGTTAAGCAGGTCACTCATGGCCACCTCCGCTGAGAAACGCCTGCACGGCCTCCGGCGGCAGCAGGTTCAGGGCATCCTCGTCCAGCGGGCTCATTTTGTCCGCGTCAAGCGGATCCACTTCGCCGGCATCAATGTAGCGCTGCAGGTGCGCCCCGCGGGTAATGCCGTTCATGTGATGCACCCAGTAGCTGCGCGCGGCGAGCTTGCCGTGCGCGCGGTAGAGCTGCATAAAACGGGCGTCAGGACGGATGACCTCGGCAATGACCTTACGGCCCGTAATGCCGTGCCAGCAACCCGGCGCGCTGCAGCCGTCGTGATGACGAAACGCAACGGTGTCGGTATTGCAGTACGTTTCGACCAGCTCGCGATCGTCTTCAGACAGGTTTTCCCTGACGTCATCCCAGCCCTTTTTGCAGGCCGGACAGAGCGTCTGCACCAGGCGCTGGGCGATCAGCCCGATAACCACCTGCGGATCCATCACCATGCCCGGCGCAATGCCCAGCGTATCGGTGAGGCGATCGATAATGCCCGTCGCATCGTTAGCGTGCGTGGTTGTCTCAACGAGCGTGCCGCTCTTGGCCTCGCTGATGCTGGCGCTCGCGGACCAGGTGTCGCGGATTTCACCGATAACCGCGGCGTTATAGTCCAGGCGCTTGAGCGCCGAGAGACGCCGCTGCCACGCGCGGGTCACGGAGTCGGGGTCGTTGCGATCGGCAATAATAGTGGTCTGCACGGCGCCCGGCACCTTACCCTCAACCGGATCCTCCACCGTTATCAGCCGGCGCTTGCCGCCGGTGAGGTCAACGTACATTTTACAGAAGGTGCGCAGCGTGGTGCTTTTACCCGACCCGGTCGGGCCGGCGGTAATGATCAGCCCCTCCGGGCGGCGCAGCATGCGGCGGATTAGCTTCTGCTGCTCCGGCAGGTAGCCCAGCTTGTCGAGAGAAGGAATGTCCTCGCTCTCATCCAGGATCACGCGCAGCACCACGTAAAGGCCGGACTCGGTGGGCACGGCCGAGTAGCGCGCAGCATACAGGCCCAGCGCCTTCACGAATTCGTTGCGCAGGCGCCCGTCCTGCTCATCGCTTTCGCTGAACGACTGCGGCGCCGCGTCGCACATCGACATCACGATGGTGGCGGCGAGGAGCATTCCCTCCTCAACGGAAAGCTCGGCCTGCAGCGCCAGGTCGCCGTGGATGCGAAAAACCACGGCGGTCAGGTTTTCCATGCCAATCAGGATATGAATGTCCGACGCGTGGGCCTTACCCGCGCGGCGCATAAAATCCACGACCTTATTCTGCTCCGGCGACCAGCTGCCGGCGGTGCCGCCCACCCCGGCGCGCTGCAGCTGATGCCGGCGCAGCTCGCCCAGGTGCACGTGCTCCACGTTCAGACGCGGATACTGTCGCATCGCGCGGGCGATATCAGACTGTACGGCCGGATCCGCGCGGTGCTCGGTGGACACGAACAGACGCCCCTGCTCCGGGTTGGTGTTGTCCAGGTACAGCCAGTTCACGGTACTCTCGGTAAATTCCATGGCGTTTACCCCGCAAAGGCCAGTGACATGAGGCCGCCGCCAGCGCTGCTGACGGTGACCTCGCTGAAGGTGATTTTCGTGACCGTCCACACGGTGCCGGGGATGCGGCTGCCCGCCTGAACGCGCACCTCGTTGCCGCCGTCAAGGCGCAGGGTGGCGGAGAGCTGCTGGCCGCCGGAGATTTCCACAATCAGCGGCGGCGCCTTGCTTTCCTGTGCCGGCTTCGCATCGGCATTGTCTTTCACCGGCGTCGCCGGCTGCGGGTTGAACGGGCCGCCCAGCACCGCGTCGTAGCCGTTTTTCTGCAGCTCGTTAAATGCCTTGGCCTGCGCCAGCTGCGCCTCGTAAAGCAGAGTTTTGGCCTGAATGTCCTCCAGGCGTCCCATGCTGTTGTCCCGCCCGCCGGTGTCGGTGACGACAACCGTGGCGGCAGGCGCGTGGGCGGCCGGCGGTGTTGTTTCGTTACTGGTCCCGCCCTGCGGGCTGAGGCCGGCCGGTGTCGCAGGGCCGGCCACGGCCATCTGGCCGCTGAGCAGCGCGGACAGCAGCAGGTAATGCCACTTATTTCTCTGCATAGAGTGTTCCTTCCAGGGTATAGGTCAGCCGGCTGCTGTGCAGTTCGGCCTTCACGGAACTCAGCCGCAGCCCGTTGCCCGGGAAGCGCGATGCGTCAAACAGCCGGTCCGGCGGAATATCGGTGATAAAGGTGAAGCTGTAGCGCTTCCACGGCAGTGGGATCCGGTCCTGCCCCACGGTCTGTTCCAGCACCACGGGTTCGCTGAAGCGCAGGTTAGCCCGCAGGCGCTGCGCGTAGCTGGTCATGCGCCGCAGCTGCTCGTCACCGGGCAGCAGCGTTTCAGCCGGCGCGCGGGCAAAGCGAACCGCCTCCTTAAAGGACGCGTCGTCGGAGGGGCCGGGCATGTTGAACGTGACCGGGGTGCCCGGGCCGTAGAGCGCCGGCAGCCGGGCGGCAAAATCGCCGACCGTGCCGCCGTCCGGCAGGGCGTAGTGAAGCGTGAGCTGCCCGGTGGCCTCGCACATAGCCTGGCGGAATACCCAGCCGGCGATGGACAGCGGCGCCTGACGCCACTGCTTCACGCACGCGCTGATCATCCCCGAAAAGTCAGGCTGACCGCCCCACGGCCGGGCGAGGCTGCCAGGCCTTGCCGCCGCAGCGGCTTTTGCCCGAACGAGCTCCGCCTGCACCCAGGCGTCGTGTTCAGCCTTTTGCCTGACATCCAGCCAGTGGTTGCCGTACCAGAGCGCGGCAACGCACACTGCGCCCAGCAGCATCAGCCGGGAAGCCGTGCGGCTGTCGGTTTTGTGAAGCTTCGCACGCGCCGGCACGGCGGCCGGTATCAGGCCCGCAAGCGGGTCGCGGCGGGCGTCAGGCATGTCCAGCAGGCTGTCAGGATCGAACACCGTCCAGCCCGATGACGGCGCCGGCGCCGTGGTACGGAATCGCTCTGACGCACGCAGCACCGTGGCCGCATCGCCCACCACGTCGCCGTAGGGTGAGGGATGTCCGCCGGTAACCGCCATAAACCAGTATTTGCCGCCGGGAAGCAGAAACACGCCCCAGCAGTCCGCGGGCACGTTGCCGAGCACCGCCGCCGCCAGCGACGCGGGACGCTTTCCTTTGGGCAACGTGTCAGCCTCGTCGGTGAGGCAGCCCAGCCAGGTGGCCGGGTCATCGCCGGTGCCCGCCGGCAGTGCCAGCCAGTGGCTGGCCAGCTGGTCGCGGGCTTCAATGCGCATGCGCCGGCGACCGCGCGCGGCTACCCACTGCCAGTGCAGTCCGGCGATCAGCACGGCCTTGCCTGCGGGCACCACGCCCACCGCCGGCGCCGGCGTCAGTTCTGACGTCATGAGAACTCCTTAACCCAGCACTACGGGCGTCACGAGAATGATAAACATGCGGCGGCTGTCGTCACCGCGCGCGCCGCCGCCGAGGCCAAAGAAGCTGTAGCTGCCCGTGCCCTGCCGGTTGGCAGAATCGCTCAGCTGCTCATAGCCGCTCAGCACCAGCGTCTGACCGGACTGCATAATCACGCGCTGCGTTGTGGTCTTCGGTGCCGTCTTTGCCAGCTGGGCGTTCTGCCCGCCGGACGAAAAGGGTGTAAACGTCGGGTCATCCGACATGCTTATTGAGAATTCCAGCTGCATCTTCGGCGAGTTGGGGAACAGCAGCGGCAGCGCCGTCATGTTAAAGCCGGTAGTGATGGTCGCCGTGGTAATGGACGTGCTGGTACCAACGTTAGCGGTCTGTGTAGTGCTGACGTTAGGCACGTAATCCTGCTGAATGGCGTTCTGCACCGGAACGGCAGACAGGTTTGTCGTCAGCGCCGATGCCGAAGTGACCACGCTCAGCTTCGCCTGCTCGTCCAGCGCCTTCAGGAATGACTTCGTGCCCTCACCCTTGCCGTCAAGAATCGCCACGCCGCCGCTCAGCGCGTCGGAAGCCGCGCCGGTAAATGGGCTGGTCAGCGACAGGCCCACGCTGCCGGTGTTGAGAACGGCATTCCAGTCAATGCCCAGCTGGTTCTGATGCCGCTTTTCGATGCTGAAAACTTTCACAGAAATCATGACCTGCCGGTTCAGCTCGCGGTTGCGGTCGTCGATATACCGCCCGATGGAATCCAGCACGCGCGGCGTATCAGTGACGGTCAGCACGCCGGCGGAAAGATTCTGGCGCCCTGCCCCGGGCGTCAGCATCGACTTAACCGTACTTTCGACGTCTTTGAAGATGCTGGACTTAATGGTTGCCGTGGTGGTCTGACTGGTGCTGTTGTCGCCGGTGTTGCCGCCACTGCCGCCGCTGGTACCGGTCGTGGTCGACGTGCCGCTGACCGTTTTCGACACGAAGCTCGCGTCGCTGTCCATGAAGTTAATGGCGAAGTTGCGGGTATCGAGCCAAAAGATGGCGATATGCCCGTACTCAAATTTTGAGGACAACCCGGTACGCGCGTTGACATAATCCAGAAAGCCACCAAGCTCCCCGTTCCACGTAACGCCGTGTAGTACGCCCGTGGCTTGTGGGACGACTGCCGGCTGATTCCCTGCCTGCCCCATAGCAGCAAGAGGCACCATCCCGTTAGCATCCGGAGGCGGCAATGAACCGCTCATTTTTTGAGTTACACCGCCCCCGCCGCTGCTCCCGGCCAGCATGGCCTGAGCATCTGGAGTGATGATCACTGGGATCCGGCACTGGTCGGCGATAAATGCACTGATATAAGCGAGTGATACATCGCCGGGACGGTTAATTTTTATCGAGCAGGGCGGTAGTGTCGGACGCTCCCCAGCTATGCCGTTAATAGGCACCGGGTTAATCCACTGCGTGGACAGGTCGCGCACGACCTGTCCGCTATCGATCGCGCGCTTGTGCAGGTCGGCCTGGGCTTCAACCGCATCAGCGCGTTTTTCGGTTGCATCCACGCGCTCAAGCGTACTGCAGCTGCTGGCAAGCAGGCAGAGCAGCGCCACGGCGCCCAGCCGGTAAGGTAGTTTCATTGCTGTGTCCTGTCAGGAAGGAAAAGTCAGTTAACCCACACCACGCTGCCGTCAGGGATGGCGGCAGGAACGGTGAGCTGCATATCAGTGCCGGAGCTGTCCAGCAGGCGCCGCGCACTCACGCGGCCCACCAGGGCGGACTGCCGCGTCTGCGTCAGCAGCGTTGACATCAGGCCGGGTTCACCGGCGCGCCAGACGTAAGTGCGCCCGCCGGCAATGACGTTGTTCAGCCCGGCAACGTTTTTCCAGCCGGTAAGCTGGCTGTCGCTGACGCTGATATCGCCGGCGCCGGGGTTCTGATAGCGCCAGTCGTTAATGCGGTTCATATAGCGCACCATCTGTGTGGCGCGAAGGCTCAGCGTCTGATCCTGCAGCTGCCCGCCCTGCTGCACCGCGCGCTGATCTGCAGACGGTCCGGCCAGCAGGAAGCCTGCAAGCAGGACCAGCAGCCAGTACATGAACATCAGTGCACCTCCCTGTCGTCCACCTGCAGGACGCACTGCGCCGCATGCGTCGCCGCGTAAAGCGGAACCTTCGCCGCGCCGTAGAGTGTGAACAGCTGATTAAGCATTTCCCGGAAGCTGCCGCTGAACTCAAGCGGGCCGTCGACCCGGTAGTTAACCGGCGTGAGCCAGGCCACGGTCCAGTTTTTAATCCCCGGCGCGCTGCAGGTCTCGTTCGTCGCCTGACTGTAGAGCCAGTCTTTTACGGTGTTGCCGGGCTCAATGCGCCAGTGCCGTATCTGCACGACGCGTACCGGCATGACGGGCGCTGCAGGTATCGCCTGCTTCGGCGCCGGAATCTCGCCGCCTGCCCCCGCTCTGACGGGCGCGGCCTGGCTTCCCCGGAAGGGATTTCGCCCGGTAGTCGGCAGCGGCACGGGCCGGACGGCGCCGGGAGGAGCCGCCGTAGTCGGTTTGTTCGCGGGTACGCTCAGCGATGCACCAGCCGGTGCAGCTTTCTGCGTCTGTCCGTGCTGAACGGGTTCGATGGTGACGGTTCGGGTCGCCGCGTTTACGGTTGCCTTAAGTCCGTGCGGCGCCAGCAGCTTGTCTGCAACGTATGGCCAGCGATCGTTACCTGCCCACTGCCACAGCTCGGGCGCGTCAGCGGAGACGGTCTTATCAAACACGACCGTCTGCCCGGGCGGCACGATGCTGCGAAGCGCTGCGCGAAGCGTGGGCGCCGCCCCGCCCTGCCTGATGAACCCGTCCGACGGCCCGGCACCGGTAAGCCCGGCGGGCGCCTTACGGGCAGCCGCGTTAACGGCAGGAAGTAACGCGGGTTTTGCCGCTGCCGGTGCAGCGGTCACGCTCGCTTTGGGCGGACCGGGTCGCTGCGCCGAAGGGCCGCTCTGGTGAATACGGTACTGCATGGCGCTGATATCGGCCGCGCTGCGCGACAGCATGCTGTCCACCACGCTGCCCGACGGCGGCCCGGTGACAACCGATTGCTGCGCGCAGCCGGTCAGAAGCAGGACCGGAAACAGCCCTGCCCGTTCGGTAAATGACATAGAAGACTCCGGAAAAAACAGGGCTGGAGGCAGGCGCTGGCCTGCCGGACAGAAAGGGTGTTGCGGCGCCGGGTGCCGCCCGGTGCTCTGGCCAGACTGACAGACGCCAGAGCGGCATGACTTAGACTTGTAGCATCGCATTAATGAGAAATAAGACGATGTCAGTCTGACCGCGTGCGCTGGCCGCAGGTCCGCCGCAACGAAAAGCGCACTGACCGGTCAGGGTGAGTGCGCTTTGCGTTACCGTGGGGAATGAAATGCCCGGAAGCTGGCAGCTCCGGGCAGGCGTCAGGCGGAAAACTTTGTTTCAGTAAACCAGACAAGCCAGCCGTTGCGCACGGCCTGTACCGATACCACCGTAAGACCGTCTTTAAGCATCACGCGCCCGTTCTCGGATGTCGTGTCCTCAGGAAGCTGGCTGCCGGGATAAGAAACGGTACAGAAAAGGCTGAACTTCACAACGCGCGACGGCAGTTTGTGAGGCTGCGGCCCCGCCATAAGCAGGCCTGAATAAGTCCCTGTGGCAGTGCTAACGCTGAATGGAATCGGCTCACCAGCAGGCGTGACGCCGCGAGCTTCGCTGACAAAAGCCGCTCGGCTGTCATGCTGCAGTCGCTGCGCGATGGCCTCAGCGTCTGCGGACATAATGATCTTTGGCGTGCCGGAATTCAGTGACTCCAGAGAATCGTTCTGCTTAAACCGCAGAAGCTCTGCCAGACCATTTTTATCAGCACTGACGCGCCAGATCCTGACGCGGAAAGCCGTGCAGCCAGGACACTCGCCGGCCTGATACGCCTGCGGAGCCCCCTTTTTTTCATGCGACTGGCAGGATGCCATGAGCAGCGGAGCGACGAGCGCAAGCGCGATGCCGGCGCAACGGAATAACGCACGATTCATAGTTTTTTTACCTGTAATTTTTGATGCGCTGTAGAGTCTCTTTTCAGGAAACCCCAGGACATAATGTGAACAGAACGTTCACGCTGACTGACTGACGCCGTTTGAATGGGCAGCTGAAGATCGAGATACTGATGTTTTAGCGAATGGATATCGCTCAAACCAGAACTGGACTGGCTTCGTTACCTGACAGACGAGCCCGAAACGCAGCGCGTTGCGGAAATTAATGCTGTGCCGCTGTGCGCGGTTTACCTGTTCAGCCAGCAGAATCCGAAACGCCTCGGGCGACGCATTTCCCTTTGATTCACGGCAATCCGTGCAGACCGCCACCATTCCGCCGCTGACATATTTTTCATCAATGAACTCTGCATGCCAGCCTCGCACCGGCAGAGTTTCCCCACAGTAAGCGCAGCAGCCGCCAAACTTCTGCGCCAGCGCTTCTCGTTTGTTTTTAGATAGACGCATGTTTCACCCCAAATCTGTCCGTTTCCCCGGACATCTGCCTAAAGAGATAAAAGTAAGTAAATCCGGGCTGACCCACTCACTGGAGTGGGCCCGCACAGACTGCTCAGTGTCACTGTGCGTTATGTGGTTTGAAACCGTCAGGGATGCCCGTTCACGACCGCGTAAAAGCGCAGTGCTAATCTTCTCCAGCGGCAGGTTGAGCCCGACGGAACGCCCCGGGGCCTGCATGGATACATCGAATTTGTACGTAGGGGTGTAACGGTCACGCGCCACAATTCCGACTTTGCACTGTCCCGGCCAGTGAAGTGAGTCAAACAGTTGCTCATTTCACTGCCCCGCCTCCCGGCAGGTTCCCCTGATGTGTTGTAGGCCATGACTTAGCCTCCGGACATCTTCCGCGCACCACGACTGCATGCCGGCAAGAGAGGACCTTGAGATCAGGGTAATAACGGGCACGTTGTTAAAGAGCAAATCTTTGGTTTGGGCAAAACGAAG
>NZ_JASEWO010000224.1:0-6156 GCF_030024295.1 Pantoea sp. Pa-EAmG | reverse complement strand
TGTCACGTCAAAAAATAAGCAGTCGCGATTTATTAAAGCGGGACGGGCGTAACTGAAATGATATTTTTAGTTACAAAATCACTAACGCAATGATTATTTTAACGCTGCGTAAGCCATGCGAGTTATTAAGCGAATCGGCCTGCTTGCACGAAAGATATTTGTTTCTAAGCTCTAAGCATAACTTTACATAATAACCGGCGCTGGCCGGCCCGAATAATTATGAGCGATGGCTTAAACGAGGCGTTAAATGAGCGAAGCACAATGTACCATTATATTTAATGGTGAGCGCTTAAGCGGAACCGCAAATCAACCGTTAATTGATTTTCTGCAGGAGCAGGGAAAAAAACTGCCTCATGTCTGTTATCACCCGGCGCTGCCGCCGCTGCAAACCTGTGATGTTTGCTGGGTTGAGGTGGATGGCGAAGCGGTGCGCGGCTGCACGTTACGCAGCGCTGAGGGCATGCGCGTGGTCAGCCAGAGTGCGGTACTGCAGGCGGCACAGCAGGAGGGCATGGACCGCATCCTCAATCGCCACGAACTCTACTGCACGGTGTGTGAACACAACACCGGCGACTGCACGTTACATAACACCGTCGCGGACATGCACATTCCGATTCAGTATTACCCCTACCAGCGCAAACCGGACAGCAAAGACCACAGTAATCCGTTTTATACCTACGATCCGGATCAGTGCATTCTGTGCGGACGCTGCGTGGAGGCCTGCCAGAATGTCGAGGTGAATGAGACGCTGTCGATTGATTACAGCGCCGATCACCCGCGCGTGCTGTGGGATGGCGGGACGCAGATTGCCGGTTCCAGCTGCGTCAGCTGCGGGCACTGCGTGACCGTCTGTCCGTGCAACGCGCTACTGGAAAAAACCATGCAGCCCGACGCCGGTCCCTTCACCGCGATGGATGAAGACCTGAAGCGGCCGCTGATTGATTTCGTCAAATCACTGGAAAACAGCATCGGCATGGAGCCGATCACCGGAATTTCGCTGATCGATGATGCGCTGCGCAAAGTCGAAATCAAAAAAAACAAAACCGTCTGCACCTATTGCGGCGTCGGCTGCAGTTTTGAAGTCTGGACGCGCGATCGCCACATCCTCAAAATCCAGCCGGTGGCCGATGCGCCGGTCAACGGCATCTCAACCTGTGTCAAAGGCAAATTTGGCTGGGATTTTGTGAACAGCCCAAACCGGCTGACCACGCCGCTGATTCGTGAAAACGGCCAGTTCCGCCCGGCCAGCTGGGAAGAGGCGCTACAGCGCGTGGCCGACGGCCTGCGCGCGGTGGCACGCCAGCACGGCGGTAACGCGATTGGTTTTATTGGTTCCAGTAAAGCCAGCAATGAGGAAGCCTACCTGACGCAGAAGATCGCCCGCCTGATTTTCGGCACCAACAACGTGGACAACTCCTCGCGCTATTGCCAGAACCCGGCGACGGAAGGGCTGTTTCGCACCGTGGGCTACGGCGGCGATGCCGGTACGCTGCGCGATCTGCAGCAGACCTACCTGATCATCACCGTTGGCAGCAACCTGGCGGAAAATCATCCGGTTTTCGCTTCACATATCAAACAGAGCCACAAACATCGCGGACAGAAACTGCTGGTGGTCGATCCGCGCCGTCACGAAATGGCCGAGCGCGCCGATTGTTATCTGCGCATCCGCCCCGGCACCGACATGGTGTGGGCGTCGGCGATGGCGCGCTACATGTTTGACCACGGTTATGCTGATGAAGCATTCCTGCGCGAGCGCGTGAATCAGGTGGCGGAATACCGCGCCTCGCTGGCTCCGTTTACGCTTGAGATGGCCAGTGAAGTCACCGGTCTGAGCGTGGCGCAGTTGACCGAAGCCGCCGAGATGATTGGCAACGCGGGCAGCGCCTGCCTGCTGTGGGCGATGGGCATTACGCAGCACAGCCACGGTGCGGATACCAGCACCGCGCTTTCTAATCTGCTGCTGGTCACCGGCAACTACGGTCGCCCCGGCACCGGTGGCTACCCGATGCGCGGTCACAATAATGTGCAGGGCGCCAGCGATTTTGGCTGCTTAAGCAATGTCTATCCCGGCTACGAAAAAGTGACCGATGCGCAGGTGCGGGAAAAATGGGCGCGCGCCTGGGGCGTGGCACCGGAAGCGCTTTCCGATGAAGCCGGGCTGGATAACTTCATGATGGTGGAAGACGCGCATAAACAGCGGGTGCGCGCCATGTACATCATCGGCGAAGAGACCGCCTTTTCTGATGCGGACTCGACCAAAGTGCACGAAGCCTTCAGCCGGCTGGATTTCATGGTGGTGCAGGACATCTTCATGAGTCGCACCGCTCAGTTCGCGGATGTGGTGCTGCCTGGCTGCCCCAGCCTGGAGAAAGAGGGCACCTTCGTGAATACCGAACGGCGCATTCAGCACTTCTCGCCTGCGTTTGCGCCGCTCGGCGACAGCCGGCCTGACTGGCAGATATTGACTGAGGTCGCGGCGCGTCTCGGCCATCACTGGCACTACCCGAATCCCGGCGCCATCATGGCAGAAGCTGCGGGTATCGCCACGCTATTTGCCGGGGTCAGCTATGAGAACCTCGTCGGCTGGCAGTCACAGCTGTGGCCGGTAAACGCCGACGGCAGCAGCACGCCGCTGCTGTATACCGAGGCGTTCGCCTTTCCTGATGGCAAAGCGCGTCTGTATCCACTGACGTGGCAGCCACCGATGGAAGCGCCCGATGCGCAGTACGACCTGCTGCTGAACAATGGACGTATGCTGGAGCATTTCCAGTCGACTAATCAGACCGGGCAGGGCGGACGCATCAAATCGCTGTCGCCCAACTGGTTTGTTGAGATTTCGCCGCAGCTGGCGCAGGAGCGGCAATTACAGCAGGGCGACTGGGTGGAGCTGCGTTCGCGCCGGGGCAGTGTAGAGGTGCCGGTAGTGGTGACCGAACGGATGGCCGGCAATGTGCTGTTCATTCCTATCCACCACGGCAAACCGGGGGTGAACGGGCTGACCGGTGAACACCACGATCCCGACGTCAACACCCCGGCCTACAAAGAGATTGCGGTGACGATGCGCAAACTGGCGCATGCGCCACAGCCGCATCCGATTCCGCTGCACAACTTCCGCCACGGCCAGCGCACGCCGCTGGATCATCTGCCCGTTGAACAAAAATGGCAGCAGCCTGAATACCGGCTGCCGCCTGAACACGTTTCGCATCCGGAGAAAAGCTAATGGCCGAACCGCTGCACTATCAACCCACTCCGACGCGCACCGAACCCAGCGCGCAGGAGGCGCTGAACGAACTGCTGGAGAATCTGCATCAGCACGGTTTCCTGCGCCTGGCTAATGACATGGTAAAAGCTAACAATGACATCGGCAAAATCGTCGCCGCCGGGCTTAACCGGCCCGGCACGCAAAATGCGGTTCAGAACCTGTCGCTGCTGTTTATGACCCTCAGCACCGTACCGCCGGAGCGTTTCAACCATTTACTGCTGGCGCTGCGCGATGCCCTGCTGGCGATGAAGCCGGCCAGCGGCACGGCGCAGCAGGAGAAAAGCGCGCCGGGCGTCAGTGGCGTGCTCAAATTGCTGAATGATGAGGCGCTGTGGCAGGGCATCCGGCCCCTGCTGGCGGCGCTGGAAACCTTCGCGCGCGCAATGCAGGGTGATGAGGAGAAGCCGATAACCCGCTACAGCGGTAAGCCGAGCCGTGAGTAGCCAGGATTGGGTGCTGCTGATCGCGCGCGGTCAGTTTGCCCTGACGATGGGCATGCATATTACCCTGGCAGCACTGACGCTGGGGCTGGCCCCGTTTCTGGTGTGGTTTGAAGCGCGCTGGCTATGGGGCAGGCGGCCGGAAGCGCATCAGGCGCTGCACTTCTGGATCAAGGTATTCGCGCTCACCGTGGCGATTGGCACGGTTTCCGGCGTGATCATGGAGTTTCAGTTCGGCACCCACTGGTCGGTGTTTGCCAGCAAAGCGGGCGGCATTATCGGTCCGCTGATGCTGTATGAAGTGCTGATCGCTTTTTTCCTCGAGTCGGCGCTGACCGGCGTGATGCTGTTTGGCATCGATCGGGTGAAACCCGGCGTGCATTTCGCCATTACCTGTCTGGTGGCGCTTGGCGCGATTTTCAGCGCTTTCTGGATCCTTGCCGCTAACTCCTGGATGCAAACGCCGCGCGGTTTTACGCTCAATGACGCCGGCCAGTTCACGCCGGACAGCGCCTGGAGTTTGATTTCCGCGCCCTCGTTTGGCTGGCGGCTGGCGCACATGCTGCTGGCCTCATGGATCAGCGTGGCGTTTTTGCTGGGTGGCGTCGCAGCGTGGCGCCTGCTGCGTAATGCTGGCGAGGCCGCCAGCCGGCTGATGCTGCGCAGCGCGCTGACGGTGTCGCTGTGCATCCTGCCGCTGCAGATGGTAGTGGGCGATCTGCATGGCGAAAACACCCGTGACTATCAGCCTGCTAAACTGGCGGCGATCGAGGGCAGCTGGCAGCCGCCTGCGCCAGGGGAGGGCGAGCCGCTGCGGCTGTTTGCGCTGCCCGATCAGGCGCAGCAGCGGAATCACGCCGAGCTGGCGATCCCGGCTATCGGCTCGCTCTACCTGCGCCATAACCTCAGCGGCCACATCAAAAGCCTGGGTGAGTTTCCGCGCGACAGCCTGCCGCCGGTGCTGCCGGTGTTTTTTGCCTTTCGCCTGATGGTGGGACTGGCGCTGCTGATGCTGTTGAGCAGCCTGGCGGGCAATGTGCAGCGCTGGCGCGGTCGTCTTGATCAGTCGCGGCGCGTGCTGCGTCTGCTGGCGCTGATGTCACCGGCTGGCTTCATTGCACTGCTGGCGGGCTGGGTGGTGACGGAGGTCGGCCGGCAGCCGTGGACGGTATACGGCATGCTACGTACCGCCGATAGCCTGGCGCCAATGTCCCTCGGCAGCAGCGTCGCCATTTTCGTGTCGGTGGTGGTGATTTACGCACTGAGTTTTGCCTTTGGCCTGTGTTATCTGCTGCGCCACCTGGCGGCGCCGCTGCCGGATCCGCAGGCGACGGCGGTAGCGGAAACCATACAGACGCCAGCCTGAGGAGGATGAGGATGTTGGTCGAACTTTCTGCTGTGCTCCTGCTGTTTGCCCTGCTGATGTATCTGGCGCTGGATGGCACGGATAGCGGCGTGGGGATGCTGCTATACAGTTTCGACCAGCCACAAGAACGGCAGTGGATGGTGCACAGCCTGCTGCCGCTGTGGGATGCCAATGAAACCTGGCTGGTGTTGCTGGCAGGCGGCATGCTGGCGCTGTTTCCGCCGCTGTACAGTCTACTGTTACAAACGCTGAAGGTGCCGCTGTTTCTCTTCCTGCTGGCGCTGTTTTTGCGCGGGCTGGCGCTGGCGTATCGCGGTCAGCCTGGCGAGACCGGGCGACGCTGGCTGGACCGGCTGCTGATGGTCAGCTCGCTGCTGGCGGCGTTTCTGCCAGGCTGGATGAGCGGCTTGATGCTGGTTTCGCGTCCGCCCAGCGGGATTGTGATTGATTTTTCGCTGGTGCCGCTGCTGTGCGGCCTCGGGCTGGTGGCGGTTGATCTGCTGCTGGGCTGCTGCTGGCTGTGCTGGCGCATTGGCGAGCCGGTGGTAGAGCGGGCGCGGGCGCTGGCCATGCTGTGGTGGGTGGTGATGCTGGCCTGCTTTATTGCCGTGCTGCTGCTGGAGCCGGCGCTGTGGCAGCAGAGCTGGCAGCGCTGGCCGGGAAAAGTGTTGCTGAGCCTGTTGCCTGCGCTGTGGCTGCTGCAGCTGCTCACGCTGTGGCGTGAAGCGATGGTGGCGTTGCTGATGATCACGCTGGTGCAGACGGGCGTGGTGGTCGCGGCGCTGGCGTGCGGGCTTTATCCGTGGTTGCTGCCGTGGCAGCTGGAGATGCACCAGCAGGCCTCCTCGCCGGTGACGCAGGGGTTTGTGGTGACGGGTTTATTGATTGTGTTGCCGCTGACGTTGCTGTACCACAGCTGGGCGTTCTGGGTGTTTAAGCGCCAGCCGCAGGCAGCGCAGCGGTCGCCATAAATGGCGACCCTACAGGACATAGCTCAATTGCGCAGTAGTTTCAGGTATTTCACGGATCCGCCGGTCGCCATCAATGGCGCCCCTTATATCCCGATCATTCTCCTCCGGGTATGATGA
>NZ_JASEWO010000418.1:0-556 GCF_030024295.1 Pantoea sp. Pa-EAmG | reverse complement strand
AATTATTCCAGCCTGCAACATGAGAATGTAAGGCTGGCGATCAACTATGCCACTTTACGTCAGGCAGGATCCGCCTTACGCGCTGTGGCGTCTCGTTTTTCCTTCTGGCTTTACGATCTCGCGCCGCCGGGAACCGAGTGGAAAAATATTACCGATTTTCCCTTCAGCGGTATTGTTCTGAGCGATGACTTCTTCCGCGAAAATTATCTCAAGTTCAGCTTTCCTTTTCTGCTCGCTTCGCTGCGGGAAACACAAGCAGAGGTAATATTACGTACGCCTCAGCTCCAATTACCGGCCGAAGATTACCTGCATTTACAGCTAAGCGGCTGGCAAACGCAGCGGAGCTGTCATCCGCTCTTCCCGGGGTAAACGTTTACACAAAATTCTGCGCGTCGGCGTTATCACCCGATTACGCCGGACAGGATGGCGCAATATCCTCATAAAATGTCGTGTCACTGCCTGATAAAAAGAGCAAAGCGCTAAAAAAATCAAACCTGTTAACGTTTTTAAGATAAAATTTAACGCAAAGGGATCATCCTGCTTAACGGAAAAGCAC
>NZ_JASEWO010000223.1:0-6200 GCF_030024295.1 Pantoea sp. Pa-EAmG | reverse complement strand
ACTGCGTTAACCATGTTAACCCGCTAGTCACATAAAGCGGAGGCCAGTCATTGCCACCATTGAAGGTGCGCCGCGACGATTGCAGGATGCGGTTGGTCAGGGAACGACAATGACTGGTTCTCCGGGATGCTGATTGAGCGCCTCCCTCAGAGCAGCAAACCCTGAGGGACATCCATTGGGAATACGCATCCCGGTGTCGCTGGACACCTTTGAGCCACTGGCACTCACGCCATTCAAATCCAAAAAGATCGCACTGGTCTGCGAAGGCGGCGGGCAACGCGGCATCTTCACGGCGGGCGTACTGGATGAATTTCAGCGCGCAGGCTTTAACCCCTTTCAGTTAATGCTCGGCACCTCAGCCGGTGCACAAAACCTTTCAGCCTTTGTCTGTGCTCAGCCCGGTTATGCGCGGCGCGTGATTACCCGTTACACCACCAGTAAACTGTTTTTCGATCCGCTGCGTTTTGTACGCGGTGGCCACCTGATCGATCTTGACTGGTTAGTGGATATCACTAAACAGGAGTTCCCGCTGGCGCTGAGCAGCGCCGAAAGCCTGTTTGCCAAAGGCAGCGAATTTTACATGTGCGCCTGCCGCAGCGATGATTACAGCGCGCAGTATTTCAATCCCACCAACCTGACCTGGCATGACATCATTAAGGCTTCCAGCGCGATCCCCGGTTTCTACCGCAGCGGCGTGTTGATGGATGGCGTGAGCTATCTCGACGGCGGCATCAGCGACGCCATTCCGGTGCGCGAAGCGGCGCGGCGTGGCGCCGATACCATTGTGGTGATCCGTACCGTGCCGTCACAGATGGCGTATACGCCGAAGTGGTTTAAACGCATGGAGCGCTGGCTGAGCGACAGCGCCCTGCAGCCAATGATCAATATTCTGCATCAGCACGAAGAGAGCTACCGCCAGATTCAGCAGTTTATTGAACAGCCGCCGGATAATCTGCGCATCATTGAAATCTTTCCGCCAAAGCCGCTGGCCAGCATGGCGCTGGGCAGTCGTCTGGCGTCACTGAATCAGGATTATCATCTGGGCCGCCGCAGCGGGCGCTATTTCCTGGCGACGCTGGGCCAGTGGCTGAGCGATGCTGAACCGCTGGCGCGACCGATTGCCGTGACGCCGCCAGCCGCCGTCGCCAACGCGCCGGATAACCGGCCGGTCAGCACGCCGCCGCTGGCGGGTAATGACGCCGATTACGATGCAGGATCGCTGGCATGAGATTTATCGACACCCACTGCCACTTTGATTTTCCGCCATTTGTCACCGCTGCCGAACACAGTATCGCGCAGGCGGCGCAGGCGGGTGTGGAACGCATCATCGTGCCGTGCGTGGATGCCAGCCGTTTTGCCGTGGTGAGCCAGCTGGCACAGCAGCATCCGGCGCTGTATAGCGCGCTCGGGCTGCACCCGATCAATATTGCACAACATCAGGATGACGATCTCGATCGCCTTGAGCAGCACCTGCAAACGCCGGATGTAAAACGCGTGGCGATCGGGGAGATCGGGCTGGATCTGTATATGGAAGCGCCGGATTTTGCGCGGCAAACCCGGCTGCTGGAGGCGCAGCTGAAGCTGGCAAAGCGCTATGATTTGCCGGTGATCCTGCATTCGCGACGTACGCACGATCAGCTGGCGCAGTATCTGCGCCGTCACGACGTGCCGCGACGCGGCGTGGTGCACGGCTTTGCCGGCAGCCAGCAGCAGGCGGAGCGTTTCATCGCCCTTGGCTACGCGATTGGTGTCGGCGGCACCATTACCTATGCGCGCGCCAGCAAAACCCGCCACACCATCGCCAGCCTGCCATTGCAGGCGCTGCTGCTGGAAACCGATGCGCCGGATATGCCGCTGCACGGTTTTCAGGGCCAGCCCAATCGCCCGGAACGCGCGCGTAATGTGTTCGAAGTATTGTGCCAGCTGCGCCCGGAACCGCCCGATGAGATCGCCAATGCGCTGTGGCACAACAGCCTGCGTTTGTTCGCCCTGCCGGATTGAGTATTGATCCTGCGCCTGCCGTCACCTCACTTCATCTAATAGGGCCGTCACGGTTAATGGCCGTTGCAATTTTGCCAGCGGCACAATTTATTGCGCGATGAATCGCGTCGCTGCAAACCCTCTGCCACTTCTGATGATGTGCTGACAACTCCCGCTCTGTCGCAAATTAACTACGCTTTAACGATATCCGATACCTTTTTGCGGCAACATTTGTGATAATAATCACAATCGCATCATGCCGCGCTGTTCGGCAAAATAGCGATTTAATGTGATTAAAATCGCTAAATGCATGTATATCAGAGCGCGGTTTCCTTTTCCTTGTGACAAACCTCGCAATTCCACGCGGCGTGGGTTGTTATAATTATCACATTCTCCGGTGAGCAGATTTCACCGGCCTGACTTTGGAGAGCACCATGACCGATCTGAACGCGGCCGCGCAGCGCGCGCTGCAACTGATGGACCTGACCACCCTGAATGAAGACGACACCGATGAAAAAGTGATCGCGCTGTGCCATCAGGCGAAATCACCGGCCGGTAACACGGCGGCGATCTGTATCTATCCGCGCTTTATCCCGATTGCACGTAAGACGCTGCGCGAGCAGGGCACGCCGGAAATTCGTATCGCGACCGTCACTAACTTCCCGCACGGTAACGACGACATCGACATCGCGCTGGCGGAAACCCGTGCGGCAATCGCCTATGGCGCGGATGAAGTTGACGTGGTGTTCCCGTACCGTGCGCTGATTGCCGGTAATCGTGACGTCGGCTTTGCGCTGGTAAAAGCCTGTAAAGAGGCCTGCGCGGCGGCGAACGTGCTGCTGAAAGTGATCATTGAAACCGGCGAGCTAAAAGAGGAAGCGCTGATTCGTGCAGCGTCCGAAATCGCGATCGATGCCGGCGCGGATTTCATCAAAACCTCTACCGGTAAAGTGCCGGTCAACGCCACGCCAGAGGTGGCGGCGATCATGATGCAGGTAATCCGTGACAAAGGCGTGCAGCAGCAGGTGGGCTTCAAACCGGCTGGCGGCGTGCGCACGGCGGAAGATGCCGCTATCTATCTGCAGCTGGCCGACGACATCCTCGGCAGCGGCTGGGCGGATGCGCGTCATTTCCGCTTCGGCGCTTCCAGCCTGTTAGCCAGCCTGCTGAATTCGCTGGGCCACGCTACGGCGACCAGCAAAGCCGGTTATTGATCCACGCGGTCGCTAAAATGGCGGCCCACGGCGTCACTGCCGTCAGGTGCGCATTGCTGCGCAACTGGCGGCTGTCATTCAGCGATACATCGCTTTTCCGGGGAGGCAACCTTGTTCCTGCCACAAGAAATTATTCGTAAAAAACGCGACGGTCAGCCGCTGAGCGAAGCGGAAATCCGCTTTTTCATCAACGGCGTGCGTGATAACAGCGTGTCTGAAGGGCAAATCGCCGCGCTGGCGATGACGATTTATTTTCACGACATGAACCTGGAAGAGCGCGTGGCGCTGACCATGGCGATGCGCGATTCCGGCACGGTACTCAACTGGCAGGCGCTGAATCTCAACGGACCGATTGTTGATAAACACTCGACCGGCGGCGTGGGCGATGTCACTTCGCTGATGCTGGGTCCGATGGTGGCGGCCTGCGGCGGCTACGTGCCAATGATTTCCGGGCGCGGCCTCGGTCACACTGGCGGCACGCTGGATAAGCTGGAAGCCATTCCCGGCTTCGATATCTTCCCCAGCGACGATCGCTTCCGCCAGATCATCAAACAGGTCGGCGTTGCCATTATCGGTCAGACTAATTCGCTGGCGCCGGCGGACAAGCGGTTCTACGCCACGCGCGATATCACCGCCACCGTGGATTCCATTCCGCTGATCACCGCCTCGATCCTCGCCAAAAAATTAGCCGAGGGATTAGACGCGCTGGTGATGGATGTCAAAGTCGGATCCGGGGCGTTTATGCCAACCTTTGAGGCTTCGCAGCAGCTGGCGCAGGCGATTGTCGGCGTCGCCAACGGCGCGGGATGCAAAACCACCGCGCTGCTCACCGACATGAACCAGGTGCTGGCGTCGAGCGCCGGTAATGCGCTGGAAGTGCGCGAAGCGGTGCATTTCCTCACCGGCGAGGCGCGCAATCCGCGACTGCTGGAAGTCACGCTGGCGCTGTGCGCTGAGATGCTGATCTCCGGCAAACTGGCGGCGAACGAAGCCGAAGCGCGGCAAAAACTGCAGCAGGTGCTGGATAACGGTAAAGCGGCTGAGGTGTTTGCCCGCATGGTGGCGGCGCAGAACGGCCCGACGGATTTCATCGAGCAGATGGACCGCTACCTGCCGGCACCGATGCTGAGCAAAGCGGTGTACGCCGATCGTCCCGGCATCGTCAGCACCATGGACACGCGGGCGCTGGGCATGGCGGTGGTGGCGCTGGGCGGTGGCCGTCAGCGCGCCAGCGACAGCATTGATTACAGCGTGGGCCTCAGCGACATGATCACGCTGGGCAGTGAAGTCAATGCGCAGCAGCCGCTGGCGGTGATTCATGCCGCGTCGGAAGCACAGTGGCAGCAGGCCGCTGCGGCAGTGAAAGCGGCGATAACGCTCAGCGACCACGCTCCGGAGGCCATGCCGGTGGTGTATCGCCGCATCAGCGAATAGTGGCGTAACTGCGTGCCAGGCAGCGGCCGTTCGGGTATACTGATCTGATCGCTTTTTTTTGACTTGTCATCGCGCTATGGCGCAGGAGACTTGCATGAAACGTGCTTTTATTATGGTTCTCGACTCCTTCGGGATCGGCTCCAGCAAAGACGCCGATAAATTCGGTGATGAAGGATCGGATACGCTCGGCCATATCGCCGAAGCGTGCTTCGAAGGTCGCGCCAATATTGGCCGCGAAGGCCCGCTGCATCTGCCTAACCTGACCGCACTCGGTCTGGGGAAAGCGGCTGAACTCTCTACCGGTCGCTTCCCGCCGGGTCTGGACGCCAATGCGGAAATCATTGGTGCCTATGCCTACGCCAGCGAGCTGTCGTCGGGCAAAGACACGCCGTCAGGCCACTGGGAAATCGCCGGTGTGCCGGTGCTGTTTGACTGGGGCTACTTCAGCGACAAAGAGAACAGCTTCCCGCAGGAGCTGCTGGATACGCTGGTAAAACGCGCCGATCTGCCGGGCTACCTCGGCAACTGCCACTCCTCCGGCACGGTAATTCTCGACCAGCTGGGCGAGGAGCACATGAAAAGTGGCAAGCCGATTTTCTACACCTCGGCAGATTCGGTGTTCCAGATTGCCTGTCATGAAGAGACCTTTGGCCTCGATCGCCTGTACGCGCTGTGTGAAATCGCGCGTGAAGAGCTGACCAACGGCGGCTATAACATTGGCCGTGTGATTGCGCGTCCGTTTGTCGGCGATAAAGCCGGTAACTTCCAGCGCACCGGTAACCGTCACGATCTGGCGGTCGAACCACCGGCACCGACCATGCTGAAAAAGCTGGTGGATGAGAAGGGCGGCGAAGTGATTTCAGTGGGTAAAATCGCTGATATCTACGCGGAGCAGGGCATCACGCAAAAAGTTAAAGCCACCGGTCTGGATGCGCTGTTTGATGCCACCATTGAGCAGATGAAGAAGGCGCCGGACAACTCAATTGTGTTCACCAACTTCGTCGATTTTGACTCGACCTGGGGCCATCGCCGCGATATCGCCGGGTATGCCGGTGGGCTGGAGCTGTTTGACCGCCGTCTGCCGGAGCTGATGGCGCTGGTGAAAGAGGGCGATATCCTGATCCTCACCGCTGACCACGGCTGCGATCCGAGCTGGCATGGCACAGAGCACACGCGCGAGCACATCCCGATTCTGATCTATGGTCCAGAAGTAAAACCGGGCTCGCTGGGTTACCGCGATACCTTCGCCGATATCGGCCAGACCATCGCCAGCTATTTTGGCCTGTCCAGCATGGACTACGGCAAAAGCTTGCTGTAAAACAGCCACCACTTTTTGATAAGGAAGAACAACAATGGCAACTCCTCATATTAATGCCGAAATGGGCGATTTCGCGGACGTGGTGCTGATGCCAGGCGATCCGCTGCGTGCAAAACACATTGCCGAGACTTTCCTCGACGATGTTGTCGAAGTGAACAACGTACGCGGCATGCTGGGCTTCACCGGGACTTACAAAGGCCGCAAAATCTCCGTGATGGGCCACGGTATGGGTATCCCATCCTGCTCGATCTACA
>NZ_JASEWO010000031.1:0-33699 GCF_030024295.1 Pantoea sp. Pa-EAmG | reverse complement strand
CCAGTCAGCCTGGCGTCTACCGCATGTATGACGCGACAGGCACGGTGATCTATGTTGGTAAAGCCAAAGACCTTAAAAAACGCCTGAGCAGCTATTTCCGCACGCAGGTGGGGAGCCGCAAGACCGAAGTGCTGGTCAGCAACATCCATAATATTGATGTCACGGTCACCCATACGGAGACCGAAGCGCTGCTGCTGGAGCACAACTACATCAAGTTGTATCAGCCGCGCTACAACGTGCTGCTGCGCGATGATAAGTCGTACCCCTATATTTTCCTTAGCGGCGATCCGCATCCGCGCCTGGCGATGCACCGCGGTGCCAAACACGCCAAAGGCGAATACTTTGGTCCGTTTCCCAACGGCTATGCGGTGCGTGAAACCCTGGCGCTGCTGCAAAAGGTGTTTCCGATTCGCCAGTGCGAGAACAGCGTCTACCGCAACCGTTCGCGCCCGTGCCTGCAGTATCAGATTGGCCGTTGCCTCGGCCCCTGCGTCGCCGGCCTGGTGAGCGAAGAGGAATATGCGCAGCAAACCGACTATGTGCGGCTGTTTCTGGCCGGTAAAGACGATCAGGTAATTAATCAGCTGGTGCAGCGTATGGTGCAGGCCAGCGTGGGCCTGCGCTTCGAAGAGGCGGCGCGCCTGCGGGACCAGATTCAGGCGGTGCGGCGGATTACGGAGAAACAGTTCGTCTCCAATCAGGGCGATGATCTCGACGTGATGGGCGTGGCCTATGACGCCGGCATGGCCTGTCTGCACGTGCTGTTTATCCGGCAGGGCAAAGTGCTGGGCAGCCGCAGCTATTTCCCGAAGGTGCCCGCAGACACGGAACTCACCGAAGTGGTGCAGACGTTTGTCGGACAGTTTTATCTGCAGGGCAGCGAAGCGCGTACCTTACCGGCGGATATCCTGCTGGACTTCAATTTGCCTGAGCGGGAGCTGCTGGCCGCGTCATTGAGCGAACTGGCCGGGCGCAAAGTCAGTATTCAGAGCAAACCGCGCGGCGACCGTGCGCGCTACCTGAAGCTGGCGCGCACCAATGCCGCCACGGCGCTGACGACGCGGCTGGCGCAGCACTCGACCATTCAGCAGCGTCTGGCGGCGCTGGCGGCGTTCCTCAAACTGGAGCAGATTAACCGCATGGAGTGTTTCGACATCAGCCACACCATGGGCGAACAGACCATCGCGTCCTGCGTGGTGTTCAACCGTGACGGCCCGCTGCGCGCTGACTATCGCCGCTACAACATTGAAGGAATTACCCCCGGTGATGACTACGCGGCGATGAATCAGGTGCTGCGCCGTCGTTACGGCAAGGCGCTGGAACCGGAAAAGATCCCGGATGTGATCCTGATCGATGGTGGTAAAGGGCAGCTGGCGCAGGCGCAGCAGGTGTTTGCGGAACTGGATGTGCCATGGGATAAAAACCGGCCGATTCTGCTCGGCGTGGCAAAAGGCAGCGACCGTAAAGCCGGCCTGGAAACGCTGTTCTTTGCGGCGGAAGGCGAGGGCGTTTCGCTGCCGCCGGACTCGCCGGCGCTGCATGTTATCCAGCACATTCGTGACGACGCTCACAATCACGCAATTTCGGGCCACCGGAAAAAACGCGCCAAAGTGAAGAACACCAGCGCGCTGGAGAGCATTGAAGGCGTCGGACCCAAACGGCGTCAGCAGCTGCTGAAGTACATGGGCGGCCTGCAACCGCTGATGAATGCCAGCGTCGATGAGATCGCTAAAGTACCGGGTATCTCCTTCGCCCTGGCGGAAAAAATCTACTACTCGCTGAAACACTAACATTGAAACAGGGTGGGCAATGTAGGAACATACGTTAAATCCTACTCACACCAGACAGTTACTGGCATATGCAATTTAACATTCCGACGTGTCTTACCCTGTTTCGAGTTGTTCTGATCCCGTTCTTCGTGCTGGCGTTCTATCTGCCATTTCACTGGGCTCCCTTCGCGACGGCGCTGCTGTTTGTCATTGCTGCGGTCACTGACTGGTTTGATGGCTTCCTCGCGCGTCGCTGGAAGCAGACAACACGTTTTGGTGCCTTTCTCGATCCGGTCGCTGACAAAGTGATGGTGGCGATGGCGCTGGTGCTGGTCGCCGAGTATTTCCACGCCTGGTGGATCACGCTGCCGGCCGCCACCATGATCGCGCGTGAAATCATTATCTCGGCCTTACGTGAGTGGATGGCGGAGATTGGCAAGCGCAGCAGCGTGGCGGTGTCGTGGATTGGCAAAGTGAAGACCACTGCGCAGATGCTGTCGCTGGTGGCGCTGCTGTGGCGTCCGGACGCGACCGTAGTCGGCGTTGGCGTGGTGGCGTTGTACATCGCAGCGGTGCTGACTTTCTGGTCAATGTTCCAGTATTTAAGCGCGGCACGCGGCGATTTGCTCGATAGCTGATCGATGCGATTTAAAAAGCAGCAAACGGACGCAGTGTGTGGATAATTTTATTGACTCGTTGCGTCAGATAAGTAGAATGCATCGCATCGAACGGCAGCAAGGCTGCAAGAAGCTGAATAAAATCAGCAAGTTCGGTGAAGCATAAGCAAATGCGGGAATAGCTCAGTTGGTAGAGCACGACCTTGCCAAGGTCGGGGTCGCGAGTTCGAGTCTCGTTTCCCGCTCCAGATATTGCAATACGTCACGTCGCAGACGGCTTGCACCTCAGATTAAAAGGCGCGTTGGCAGAGTGGCCATGCAGCGGATTGCAAATCCGTCCACCTCGGTTCGACTCCGGGACGCGCCTCCAGTTTAAACCCTGCCCGGGTGGTGAAATCGGTAGACACAAGGGATTTAAAATCCCTCGGCTTATGGTCGTGCGGGTTCAAGTCCCGCCCCGGGCACCATATTTAATACCGAATAAAATCAAAGCAATAAGTAGCAATGTCGTGACCGCCCAAGGGCGGTTTTTTTGTGCCTGAAAAATAAAAACGGGACATAACGCCTGTCCCGCTAATCTCAATCCTGAGGCTGGCCGACCGGGCCTTCGCCTTCGCTGGCGCCAGGTACTGACTGCTTGCTGGGCGCATGTGGACGGCCGTCACTGCCCACCGCGTCGCTGTGTTGCATACAGCCGGCCAGGGTAACCAATGTCATTGCCGCTAAGGCTGCCTTCATCAAACCACTCATCTTGCTCTCCTCCTGTTACGAACCGCGTAATCGTTAACGCACTGAGAAATAAGCAAAGCCACGAATCCGCCTTTACGCAAGCGAAGCGCGTACAGTTTTCTTCTTTACTCTTAGCGGTCCTGCGCCAGCGTTTCAACACGACGTCGGTATTCTCCCGGTGTGCAGCCAAACTCACGGACAAACGCTTTGTGAAAGGATGATTCGCTGGCGTAGCCGACGGCCAGAGCGATGTTGATTAACGGGGCTGTTTCGCGCGCCAGTCGCTGAGCGGCCAGCTGCAGACGAAGGGCGGTGAGCACGGCCAGCGGCGTGGTAGCGCTGAGCTGGCGGAACAGCAGCGCGAATGAGGCGCGGGACATAAACACTTGCTGAGCCATGGCTTCTACCGTCCACGGCCTTTCCGGCGCGGCGCACAGTTGGGTGATTAAAGGGCCAAGACGTGGATGCAGAGCCAGGGAGAGTAAGCCAGGTTGCGCTGCGTGAGTTGAGAGCCCATGACGCACCGCCAGTGTGAACAGGCTGCCAATCTGCTGGCTGCGAAGTGCGGCATCACCAGCAGCTGGCAGTGCGTTAGCACTCTGGGTGATGAACGGCAGCACCGCAGCCAGCCAGCGACCATCGCTGCTTGTGGGTTCGGGGGCCAGCATTAGCACTTCGGGCAGGGCGGTGAGGAAAGCATGCGCCGACGCGGGCAGTTCCAGCAGGCCGCATACCAGTTGGGTTGGCTGCGTATGGCGCTGATAAATACGATGCGCGGCGTTTTGCGGCAGAAATATGACGCTGCCAGCATTGAGTTCGACACCCGCAGTGACGGGCATATCCAGCATGACCGGGCCACCTGTGACCGTATGCCAGCGCACTGCGCACAGGTGCCCGGCGCTGTGCGGCAGTTGCCACTCACCGCTCAGCACGCAGTTCTTATCTATGCTGCCCTGCGGGTTATGCAGCAGCAGCTGTTGACTCAATGGATCCATCTGTTTTTTCCCTTTTCCCTGAGCTGCCCGCTTGATTCAGACGCAAAGACAAAAATATCAGCGTTGCGGCGAAATACGGCGCGGCAGCAAACCGTAAGCTTTGGGTGATGACTATTTTTGACGCTTATGGAGAACATCATGAACCATTATCAGGCAGCAATCATCGGCTTTGGTAAAGCAGGTAAAACGCTGGCGGCGGCTCTGGGGCGCGCCGGATGGCGTGTCGCGATCATCGAAAAATCCCGCGTAATGTATGGTGGCACCTGCATTAATGTTGGCTGTATCCCAACGAAAGCACTGGTACACGATGTGCAACATCATGCCAGTTTCAGCGAGGCCATGCAGCGCAAAGCTGCAGTAGTGGAATTGTTGCGTGAGAAGAATTACCTCAACCTGGCCGCCATTGCGCAGGTCGATATCATTGATGGTGAGGCGGAATTTGTGGATGCCCACACGCTGAAAATCACCTCCTCGCAGCAGGTCAGCCAGATTCATGCTGAGCGAATTTTTATCAATAGCGGTGCCGAAGCGGTGTTTCCCGTGCTGGAAGGCTTAGTTGCCGGACCGCGCGTGGTTGATAGCAGCGGTATCCTGAATTTAACGCAACTGCCGCAGCGGCTGGGGATCCTTGGCGGCGGTTATATTGGCGTTGAGTTTGCTTCCATGTTTGCCGGTTTTGGCAGCGAAGTGACGTTGTTTGAAAGTGCACCGCAATTTCTGACGCGGGAAGATGATGATATCAGTGCGGCGATAGCCAGGATCCTGCAGGAGCAGGGCGTTAAGCTCGAGCTCAACACTGCATTACAGCGTGTGACCAGCGGTCGCGACAGCGTGACGCTGCATACCGCACAGGGCGATCGTGAAGTCGATGTGCTGCTGGTCGCCACGGGCCGTCGCCCGGCGACGAAGGCACTGAAACTGGAAAACGCGGGGGTGGTGACCGATGCGCGCGGCGCGGTGCGCGTCGATAAACAGCTTAAAACCTCTGTGGATCATATCTGGGCGCTGGGCGATGTTACCGGCGGGCCACAGTTTACCTATATTTCGCTTGATGATTTCCGCATCGTTTACGATCAGTTGCTGGGTAAGGGCACGCGCACCACCGAAGATCGCGTTAACATCCCGTATTCCGTGTTTATGACGCCTGTGTTATCACGTATTGGTTTGACTGAAGCGCAGGCGCGCGCGCAGGGGCGGGATATTCAGGTGGTGACACTGCCGGTCGCCGCGATTCCGCGTGCGCGCGTTGTTGACGACACCCGTGGCATGCTGAAAGCCGTAGTTGATAATGGCAGCCAGCAGATTCTCGGCGTGGCGCTGCTGGCTGCGGACTCGCATGAAGTCATTAACATCGTGAAAACGGTAATGGATGCCGGGCTGCCGTATAGCGTGCTGCGTGACCAGATTTTTACCCACCCAACCATGAGCGAATCGCTCAATGATCTGTTTTCCCTGGTAAAATAATGACGAACAGGACGCCTGCACCGGGCGTCCCGATCGCACATCTAGCCGAGATTGCCGCTCAGGCGATCGCGGAAATCGCTGCTGCGGTTATCCAGGCCGGTGAAGGTGACGCTGGCGCCGTGCCGCTGGTAGCGGTACTCAATGGCGTCGAGCGCCGCCACGCTGGAGGCATCCCAAATCTGCGCGTGGGTCAAATCGATGGTGACGCGCTGCGGATCGTGGCCGTAGTCAAAATGCTCAAACAGATCGTTGCTGCTGGCGAAAAACAGCGGGCCACGTACCGTGTAGTGCACATGCTCGCCATCGTCACTCAGCTGGCGCTCGGCATGGATCACGTGAGCGATGCGGCGCGCAAACAGCATCATGGCCAGCATCACGCCCACCAGCACGCCAAGCGCAAGGTTACCGGTCCACACCGTGACGGCGACGGTCAGCACCATCACCAGCGTTTCCGACCACGGCATGCGTTTCAGCGTGGCCGGCTGCAGGCTGTGCCAGTTCACGGTTTTCACCGCGACCACCATCATAATGCCCGCCAGCACCACCATCGGAATCTGCGCCATGATCTGGCTCAGACCGGTGACCAGCAACAGCAGCACCAGCGCTGCGGCCACGGTGGACACCCGGGTACGCGCCTTGCCCAGCTCAACGTTAACAATGGTCTGGCCGATCATCGCGCAGCCGGCGATACCGCCGTAAAAGCCTGCCAGAATATTGCCGACGCCCAGCGCCCAGGATTCACGCCGCTTACCGGAAGGCGTATCGGTCATGTCATCCACTAGTTTGGCGGTCAGCAGGGATTCCATCAGGCCGACGAAGGCGACCGACAGCGCGGTGGGCCAGACAATCTGCAGCGTCTGCAAATTAAGCGGCACCAGCAGGGTATTGAAATCCGGCAGGCCGGCGCGCATTGGCCCTTCATCGCCGACGTTGGGCACGCGATAGCCCAGCAGCAGCGCGACAGCGGTGACAGCCACGATAGCCACCAGCGGCGAAGGCACGCTCTTAAGCACTTTGGGCAGCAGCAGCACGATGGCCAGCGTGGCGGCGAACAGCAGCCACACCAGACCCGACTGGCCCCAGACGTGCGGCACCTGCGCAAAGAAAATCAGTATGCCCAGCGCGTTAACGAAGCCGATCATCACCGAGCGCGGAATATAGCGCATCATGCGCGACAGCCCGGCAAGGCCGAAAATGATTTGAATCATACCGCCGAGGATCACTGCCGGCAGAATGTACTCCACGCCATGTGCGTGCACCATTGGTCCGATCACCAGCGCGACGGAACCGGCCGCCGCGGTGACCATTGCTGGCCGTCCTCCCAGAATCGACAGCGTCAGGCACAGCACCACCGAAGCGACAAGGCTGACTTTAGGGTCGACGCCGGCAATCACGGAAAACGAAATCACTTCCGGTATCAGCGCCAGGGCGGTAATCACCCCGGCCAGGCACTCGCGGGTGAAAAGAGAAGGTGAACGCAGCACACGTGCGACCGTGATGTCGCTCGCTGTGGCAGCGGGGCGATCGGCAGTTTGACTCATCTGTTGCAGGCTCTTTTATTGGATGCGCATGCCGTCACGGCATAGCAATATTTAATGGAAAAGTTAACGCGGGCGATGTTACCGGGGGATGACGCGAGGCGCCAGTAAAACGGGGCGATAAGGTTGATTCCATCCCTGGAATCCGCTGCGGCTACAGCGAAAAATCATCCGGGGTCTGGTGAACCACCAGTTCCAGCAGGTGACGGTAGATATCCAGCTGGACGACATCGGCTTCCTGCTCCAGCCGGCCAATCAGGGCGGCAATAATCGCCTTATTGGTCACCGGCATACCGCTGTGCAGGATTTCAGCAATCAGATGGCCTAAGACTTCCATCTCATTGGTTTCACTGTTAACGGCCTGTTTGAAATTGTCAGCGAGGACATCGCTGCTATTGACGGCATTTTGCATGTGTAAGCCCTTAAGATTGGCTGATGGCCCAGCGGCCAGCACAACCAGGAAGAAATATTTCCGCGCGGACAGGCGCGAAAAACCTGACTCACCACCCAACACAAAAAGACACCTCTGAAGGTGGAAATCCACAACACCTTCAGAGGCGACGCAACTGCATCATTCGTTACCGAATCGTTAACCGATTCATGGCGGCTAAAGTTATACAGTAACCCCTAATCTGTACAAGCGGCGGCTTGTGCATTTCGTGCTGATCAGGCTAATTTACTCAATATTATAGGGTATTTTGCCGAAAAAAGTTATACAGGCAAGCTGTACACACGGCCTGATCGGGCCTTTTTGCGACTTAAGTGAAACTGGTAATCTGCGTGCAGCACGACTAAATTTGCTGATGTAAGCAAACTTTTCATTCGCACGTCGCTTAGCTTATAATAACCCTCCCATTTAGTTAGAACTCTAACCATTAGGCCACTACGCTTTGACTGACCATCCACAACCGTTTTCCCGTCTGTTGCATCTTACTGCCCATGCGTGGCGGCTGGCGGTTGATCGTCGCCTGAAAGAGAGCGGTTTGAGTATGAGTAGCTGGCTGGCAATTGCCAGCATAGCGACCGCCAGTGAACCGCCGACGCAAAAGGCGCTGGCACAGCTATTGGGGCTGGAGGAAGCCAGTGTGGTGCCGCTGGTCGATCGGCTGGTGAAACAGCAGCTGCTGGCACGGGTGCAGCCAAAGGAAGATCGTCGCAAGCGCCTGCTGGTGTTAACCGAGCAGGGCGGCGAGGCGTTCGCTACGGTGAAAACGCAGGCGGATGCGCTGCGCGCCCAGCTGCTGGCCGATATCGATCCCGCCGCGCTGGCAGTGACCGAAAACGTGTTGCAGCAGCTGCTTGAACGCTTAGGAAACGTATAGCCGTGGCGAAACGTAACCCGTACGCCCCCCGCGAATGGCTGCCGCACGAAAAGCCGATGCTGCCGGGATCGCCCTCGACACCGCTGCATGCGCCATCGAAACGCATCGCGTTTGGTCTGATCGGCCTGCTGATCTCCATTACCGGCGCGCTGAGTAATGCGCTGGTGACCGCCAACCTCACCAATCTGCAGGGCACCTTCGCCGCATACAGCAACGAAATCGCCTGGCTGCCGGCGGTCTACGTGATGGGCAATATCTCCATTAATCTGTTGCTGGTGAAGTTCCGCCAGCAGTTTGGTCTGCGGCTGTTTACCGAAGCCTTTCTGGTGCTGTACGTCATCGTGGCGTTTTTTCACATCCTCGCTAACGATCTCAGCTCGGCGATTATCGTGCGTACCGCGCACGGCATGGTGGGCGCGGCGCTCAGCTCGCTGGGCATCTATTATCAGATCCAGGCCTGGCCGGCGAAGCACCGTCTCAAAGCGCTGGTGATTGGTATCACCGCCTCACAGCTGGCGATTCCGCTGGCGCGGCTGTTCTCCAGCGAGCTGCTGCAGCTGGAGGAGTGGCGCGGCCTCTATCTGTTTGAGCTGGGCCTGGCGATGATTGCGCTGGGCTGCGTGCTGGTGGTCAAGCTGCCGCCGGGCGACCGTATCAAAGCGTTCGAAAAGCTCGATTTCGTCACCTTTATGCTGCTGGCACCGGGCATGGCGTTATTGTGCGGCGTGCTGTCGCTCGGGCGCATTGAGTGGTGGTTCAGCACACCCTGGCTTGGTGTCTGTCTGGCGCTGGCGCTGGTGCTGATTGTCGCGGCGGTGGTGCTGGAGCATAACCGCGCTAACCCGCTGATTAACACCCGCTGGCTGAGCAATGGCATGATCGTGCGGCTCGGCATTGTGATGATCATGATGCGCATCGTGCTGGCCGAGCAGAATACCGGCGCGGTGGGCTTTCTGCAGCAGCTGGGCCTGCTCAACGATCAGATGCGCGGGCTGGCGCTGGCGATCATTGCGGGCGTGATCTGCGGCATGATTGCCAGCGCGCTGACCATCAAACCCAACCATCTGAGCTGGCCAATCGTGGTCTCGCTGGCCGTAATGATTGTCGCCTCGCTGATGGATGCGCAATCCAGCCCGCTGACGCGCGCCAGCAATCTCTACTTCAGCCAGTTTCTGCTCGGTTTCAGCAGTGCTTTTTTCCTTGGGCCAGCGATGCTGCTTGGCATCGGCGGCGTGGTGACTCAGCCGAAAAATCTGGTGAGTTTTGTCGTGCTGTTTGGCATGAGCCAGAATCTTGGCGGGCTGATTGGCTCCGCCATTCTCGGCACCTTCCAGACGTGGCGTGAAAAATATCACTCCAGCCTGCTGGGCGATCAGCTGTCGCTGCTCGATCCCAATGTGCTGGATCGCCTCAGCCAGTACAGCGCGCTGTTTCGCAGCCAGCTGGCGGACAGCGGCCTGCTCAGCGCGCAGAGCAGCAGTCAGCTGCAAACCGTGGCCACGCTGCAGGCCAACGTGCTGGCTTATAACGATACCTATTTACTGACTGCCGCGCTGGCAATGGTAACGCTGATGTGGGTGCTGTGGCGCCTGACGCGGCTGCGTTATCTCAACTGGCGCCAGGCGCGACATAATCTGACTGAGCAACAGCAGCAGGCTGCGCCAGCAAACCGAACGGAGACCCCATGAGTCAACAGGACGATCTACAGGCTGCGGAGCGCGAGCGCACCAACCGCCGACGCATTCTCTCTATCGCTGCCGGGAGCGGTATCGCCATCGTGGGCGTGCTGGTGATTTTATACGCCTGGCAGCTGTGGCCCTTTACCAGCACCATCCAGTCAACGGAAAACGCCTACGTGCGTGGCCAGGTGACCTTTATCAGTCCGCAGGTCAGCGGCTATCTGACAAACGTTGAGGTAGTTGATTTGCAGCCGGTGCGCAAAGGACAGCTGCTGATGACCATTGACGATCGTATCTATCGCCAGCGTGTGCATCAGGCGCAGGCACAGCTGGCGATGAAGATTGCCGCGCAGAATAACAACCAGCAGCAGCAGAAGAGTGCGGAGGCCACTATCGCCAGCAACAAAGCCGCGCTGGAGAATGCCAAAGCGCAGGCGCTAAAAAGCAGTCTGGATTTGAAGCGGGTGGAAAATCTGGCGGCGGATGGCTCGCTGTCGGTACGCGAGCGTGACGCCGCGCGCGCAGCCAATGCGCAGGCTCAGGCCCAGCTGCGCCAGGCGGCAGCGCAGGT
Organism: Pantoea sp. Pa-EAmG; assembly: GCF_030024295.1. Taxonomy (NCBI): domain Bacteria; kingdom Pseudomonadati; phylum Pseudomonadota; class Gammaproteobacteria; order Enterobacterales; family Erwiniaceae; genus Pantoea; species Pantoea sp. Pa-EAmG. The sequence continues at coordinate 23,015 of NZ_JASEWO010000031.1, read as the reverse complement.
GGCGGTCTCGCAGCAGAATCTGCAAACCACCATCGTCAACCGCGCGGCGCTGGCCGGCGACGTAGCCAGCGCGCAGGCGGCACTGGAGCTGGCCAATATCGATCTGGACAACACGCGTATTATCGCGCCGGACAGCGGCCAGCTCGGTCAGCTGTCGGTGCGCAAAGGCACGTACGTTACTGCCGGCACGCGGCTGACCTCGGTGGTGCCGGATAATAAATGGGTGATCGCCAACCTGAAGGAAACCCAGCTGGCGCGCGTGCGCCCCGGTCTGCCGGTGTCGATCCGCGTTGATGCGCTGGACGGCAAGCGCTTTGACGGCCGCGTTGAGTTTATCTCGCCCGCCGCCGGATCTGAGTTCAGCGCTATCTCGCCAGATAACGCCACCGGTAACTTCGTGAAAATCGCCCAGCGGATTCCGGTGCGCATCAAAATTCTTGGTGATGAACTGCAGCAGCTGCGGCCCGGGATGTCAGTGGAAGTCGACATTGATACCGCCGCCGAACCACACCGGGATGCGTTATGAAGCGGCCGTTACTCGCGGTGCTCATCGCGATGCTGCTGACCGGCTGCGCCCGCGAAGTGGAGCAGGCGCCGTCGTCGCTGCCGATTCCGCCCGACTGGCGCCAGCAGGTCGGGCCCGCCGCCGCGCCGGAAGCGCAGTGGTGGCGCAGCTTTGGTGATGATCGCCTCAACTGGCTGGTGAACCAGGCGCTGCAACACAACAGCGATATTCTCATTGCCCGGTCGCGCGTCGATCAGTATCGCGCCGAGCTGCGCGCTGCGCAGGGCGACAACTTCCCCACGCTGTCGGCGGGCGTGGCGGCAACCCATCAGCGTGCGCTGTCAGCGGCGACCGGTCAGCCATACGAAAGTGCGGTATTTCAGGGACTGCTGCAGGCGAATTATGAGGTCGACTTATGGGGCAGCCGCAGCAACAGCATCCGCGCGGCGGAAGCCACGCTGGCGGCGCAGCGTGCGGCGGCCTCGGCAGCCGAGCTGACGGTGGCCAGCTCGGTCGCGTCCGGTTACCTCAGCCTGTGCGCGCTCGACGAGCAGCTGCGCGTCACCGAGGCCACGCTGGAAACGCGGCAGAACTCGCTGAACCTGGCGCAGCGTCAGTTCGAAACCGGCTATACCTCGCGGCTGGAATGGATGCAGGCGGCATCGGAGTATCAGACGGCGAAAGCGCAAATTCCCCAGCTGCAGCATCAGATCGCCCAGCAGGAGAACGCGCTCAGCATTCTGGTGGGCATGAATCCGCGCCAGATTGCGCGCAGCAGCCAGTTCGACCAGCTGCGACCACACGCACTGCCGGCGCTGCTGCCGTCGCAGCTGCTGAATCGCCGGCCTGACATAGTCCAGGCGCAGCGCCTGCTGCTGGCGAGCGACGCGTCGCTGGCGGCGGCACAGGCACAGCTGCTGCCATCGCTCAACCTGACGGCGTCCGGCACGCTGCAGAGCAGCCAGCTACACGATCTGCTGGATAATCCGTTCCGCCTGTGGAGCATCGGCGGCAGCGTGCTGGCACCGCTGCTCAACCGCGAAGCGCTGACCGCACAGGTGGATGTGGCGATGGCATCGCGCAACCAGGCGCTGTACGGCTACGAAAGAGTGGTGCGCAACGCCTTTGCCGAGGTGGATAACGCGCTGGATGCCATTACGCGCAGCCAGCAGCAGCTGACGGAACTGCAGGCGCAGGAGCGCTACGTTGCCGAGGCGTGGCGGATTGCGCGCAACCGTTATCAGAATGGCTATGCGTCCTACCTTGATGAGCTTGATGCGCAGCGCACGCTGTTCAGCACCCAGCTGAATATTGTGGCGGTGAAAAACACGCTGCTGCTGGCGCAAATCGATCTCTACCGCGCCCTCGGCGGCGGCTGGCAGGGTTGATCATCATGCCGCAGCCGCCTGGCTGCGGTCATAAATGACGTCTAAAGCCCGTTCACCCCGCTTTCACAACAGCACCAGCCCGAACTTAAGTGGTTCATGCTTTTTTTTACTTGTCTTTACAATTAGTGGTATTATCCGCGGCGCTTTACACAGTCTGAACGGAACTATGCAGGGGTTGTTGCCTGCACGGCCGCGTGGTTGCGCGGCTTGCCATGACAGGGGAAGAAAAGGAAATGATGAATAAAAAAGCCACGCTGGCACTGCTGGTTGCAGCGGTATTAATCACCGGCTGTGCATCGCGCACGGCACCGATCCAGAACGTCAGCCAGACGGTCGCGCAGAGCTACAGCGATCAGCAGATGCAGCGCGCTATCGTGGAAGCTGGCGCGGCCAATCACTGGGTGATCTCACCGGCGGGTTCGGGCGTGATGAATGGTCTGCTGGCAGAACGCGGCCACACGGCGAATATCCGTATTACCTATACTGCTAACAGCTACCGCATTGATTACGTCAGTAGCACCAATCTGAAAGCAGGCAGTGGCCAGATTCACCGTAACTACAACCGCTGGATTCAGAACCTGAACCAGGGCATCCAGACCCGTCTGGCGGTGCAGGCGGTAAAATAAGTCATCACGCGCGCCGCTAACAGTTAATCGTAAAGTTAGCCGGCACGCTGCCGAAATAGAAACAGGCGGACCCGATGTCCGCCTGAGAACTCGGCGACATCCGCGTGAGGCGGATGACTGGAATAGAGAGCAGGGAAGGGATGCCGCGCAGCGAAAATCTGACCATCCCTGAGGCTGAAGAAAGAATGCAGGTATGAAACTCGCTTACTCCCTTGTTGACTGGCATGCCATCGCGCCGGGCCACAGCAGCGCCGACGACTGGCAGCGCTGGGCGCAACACGCGCCGGTACTGGATGCCTGCCTGGCTATCGCCAAACCTCAGTTTTTACCGATGATGACTGCCCGTCGTCTCAGCCCCGGCAGCCGTGCCGCCGTTGAGTGCGGCCTTGCGCTGCTGGCCCGACAGTCGGTTGACGCCGTGGTGTTTACCAGCCGCCATGGCGAACTGGAACGCAATCTGCGTATTCTGCGTACGCTTGCGGACGGCCAGCCGCTATCCCCCACCGACTTCGCGATGTCGGTGCACAACTCGGCGGTCGGCAGCCTGACCATCGCCGCACGTCAGCCATTAGTGTCATCGTCAATTTCTGCCGGCATCGACAGCTTCCAGCAGGGCCTGCTTGAGGTCAGCACGCTGCATCAGGCCGGTTACCGGCAGGTGCTGCTGGTGGATTTTGACGGGCTGGTGCCCGACTACTACCGTCCGTGGCTGCCGGAGATCGATACCTTTAATGCACCCTACGCGGTTGCGCTGCTGCTGCGCGCCGGCGAAGCGTGGCGCTGTACGGCGACCGCCGCCCGCTCTCAGCCCGATGCGCTGCCGCAGAGCCTGCAGTTTCTGCATGCGATGCTGAGCGAAACGGCGGATTTCACCCTGGCCGGCGAGCGTCATCAGTGGCGCTGGGAGCGTGCTCATGGCGGATAACGCTATGCCGATGCGCCAGCGGCGCGGTGGCAACTATTACTGGCGGCTGGTGATGACCGCGCTTTGCTTTAGCCTGTTCAGCATTGGCGGTCTGTTGCTGTCGCTGATCTGGTTCAACCTGCTGCTGCTGATTCAGCGTGACGGTCTGCGCCGGCGGCAGATCGCGCGCCGCAGCATTGCGTGGAGCTTTCGCTGCTTTCTGCGCTTCTGCCGTTTTGTCGGCGTGTATGACTATCAGATGCTGGGTGCAGAAGCGCTGCGTCAGGATCGCGGCTGCCTGATTGTCGCCAACCATCCGTCGCTGATCGATTACGTGATGATCGCCTCGCTGTTACCCGAGATGGATTGCCTGGTGAAGGCCGACCTGCAGCACAACATTTTCTTCCGCGGCGTTATTAAATCAGCCGATTACCTGATCAACAGCGAGGCGGAGACGCTACTGCCGGATAGCCAGCAGCGGCTGGCACGCGGCGATACCATTCTGATTTTCCCCGAAGGGACGCGCACCCGCTACGGCCAGCCGCTGCAACTGCAGCGCGGTGCGGCAAATATTGCGGTGCGCGCCGGATGCGATCTGCGCGTGATTCATATCACCTGTACCCAGCGTATGCTCGACAAGCAAAGCCGCTGGTATCAGATTCCGCTGGTTAAACCGGTTTTTACGGTACGCGTACAATCGCGTATTGCCAGCCACGCCTTTCACGAAGCGGATGAGGATGCGCAGCCGCTGGCCGCGCGCCGTTTGACGCGTTATCTGCAAAAGGCGCTGGTGCCTGAAGAGACAAAGTAAGTTATGCAAGCACTGATTGACGACATTAAAACCATGATTATCGACACGCTGAATCTGGAAGATATCAGTCCGGATGATATCGATAGCGATGCACCGCTGTTTGGCGAAGGGCTGGGGCTCGACTCGATCGATGCGCTGGAGCTGGGACTGGCGGTGAAAAACCGCTTCGGCGTGCAGCTCTCCGCCGAGAGCGAAACGCTGCGGGCGCACTTTTTTTCCGTGGCCACGCTGGCCGCTTTTGTTGAACAACAGCAAGCCTGAGAACCGTCGACATGAATAAACAAGATATTTACCAGGAAGTGGCGACGCTGCTGGCTACGCTGTTCGAAATTGATCCGGACGAGATCCGCCCGGACGCTCGCCTGTATGAAGATCTCGAACTCGACAGTATTGATGCGGTTGACATGGTGGTGCATCTGCAAAAACGCACCGGGCGTAAGATCAAGCCAGAAGCCTTCCGCGCGGTGCGCACCGTACAGGACGTGGTTGACGCCGTCGACCAGCTGATGCGCGACCAGGCCTGATAAACGCCATGCACAGGCTGTTGCAGCTGCTGAACGCGCTGGCGCTGATCGCCTGGCCATTGCTGGTATGGCTGGCGCTGACTCACCCGCAGTGGCGCGGCGTGCTGGTGCTGCTGGCGCTGGTGTTTGCGGCGCGCATCTGGAGCCTGCGTCAGGCGCAGGGCGCGCTGAACCGCACGCTGCTGCTGCTGGCGCTGATCGGCTGCCTGCTGTCTCTCGCCAGTATCGTGTTGCGGGCGCAGCATCTGCTGCTGTGGTATCCGGTGGTGGTGAATGGCCTGTTGCTTCTGCTGTTCGCCGCGTCGCTGTTCAGCCCGATGCCGCTGGTAGAGCGCCTGGCGCGCCTGCGTGAACCTCAGCTGCCGCCGCGTGCCGTCCGTTATACCCGACGCGTGACGCAGGTGTGGTGCGGGTTTTTTATTTTCAACGGCAGCGTGGCCCTGACTACCTGCCTGCTGAGTCATATCCGGCTATGGACACTCTGGAACGGGTGCATCAGCTATGTGCTGATGGGCGCGCTGATGGGCGGCGAATGGCTGCTGCGTCAGCGCATGAGGAAACACGCATGAAGGCCGTGGCGATTCGCGACTGGCTGCACGGCGCCGATCGTCTCGTCGCCTGGCAGGGGCAACAGCTGCATACGCTGGCGCAGATGCGGCAGCAGGTGCTGGGCTTAACCCATCAGCTACAGGCGCAGCCTGGCGCACGCTGGGCGCTGTGCTTTGACAACAGTTACCACTTTACCGTGGCGCTGCTGGCGAGCTGGTACGCCGGCAAAACGCCGGTCATCCCCGGCCACTGCCGCGCAGCGCAGCTGGAAGAGATGCACGACAGTCTTGATGGCGTGATCAGCGATATGCCGCTGGCGGTCACCCTGCCACAGCTACGCTGGGACGGCGCGCTGGCGCAGGGCGCCCTGCCAGATATAGCGGCGCAGGCGAGTCTGGTGCTGTTCACCTCCGGCTCAACCGGAACGCCTCGTTGCGTGGTCAAATCACTGCGCGCTATGGATCTGGAAGCTCAGTGGCTGGCCGATCTGTGGGGCACGCGTCTGCAGGCGTGTCACGTCATTGCCTCGGTAAGCCATCAGCATCTGTATGGCCTGAGTTTTCGCATTATTCTGCCGATGGCGCTCGGCCTGCCGTTCGCCGCGCAGCAAATTTTTTATGGTGAGCAACTGGCGGATCAGCGTGCCGATCGCCGCTACGCCTTTATCAGCAGCCCGGCGTTTTTGCGCCGGCTGGACACGGCGCTGGTGGCGCCGCCCTGTGCACTGATTGTCTCCGCGGGTGGCGCGCTGCCGGGCGCGGATGCGCAACGCGCGCAGCAAACGCTGGACTGCGCAGTGGATGAAATTTATGGCAGTACCGAAACCGGGGTGATCGCGTGGCGCCGGGCCAGCGATGACGCTGCGCTGTGGCAGTGTTTCCCCCACGTCTCGCTGCGCGAGATCGCGCCGCAGCGCTGGCAGGTCTTCTCCGATCTGCTGGAGAGCCGCGCGGGCTGTGCGCTGGACGACCGTATTGTGCAGCAGCCGTCGGGCCAGTTTCAGCTGGCAGGGCGCCAGGATCGGGTGGTGAAAATTGAAGACAAGCGCGTGTCGCTGAGCGAAGTAGAGCGTCGCCTGCTGGCGCTGCCTTGTGTGGAAGATGCCGCCGCGCTGGCGATTCAGCGTCACGGCCGCCATGCCATCGCGGTGGTGCTGGCGCTGCCGCAGCTGCCAGACGCCGCCACGCTGCACCAGCGTAAACAACAATGGAAACGCGCGCTGCAACCCTGGCTGGAGCCGGTCGCCATGCCGCGCTACTGGCGGGTGGTGACGGCAATTCCGGTCACCGCGCAGAGCAAACGCGCATGGCCGCAGATAGAGGAACTGTTTGATGTTACCGGTTGAATTAAACGCGCAACAGCAGGATGGCACGCTCACCCTGCGCCTGCTGGTGGCTGCCGACCTGCTATGGTTTCGCGGCCACTTCCCGACGCTGCCGATTCTGCCGGGAGTGGCGCAGCTTGACTGGGTGCTGCACTACGGCCTGACGCGCCTCGCGCCGGGTAAGAGTTTTGCCTCGATTGAAAACATCAAATTCCAGCAGCCGGTGCCGCCGGATGCGCAGCTGGAACTGCAGTTGCAGTGGCTGCCGGAAAAGTCGCTGTTGAGTTTTCGCTACGCGCTGCTGCGCGGTGCGCAGGCTGAGGTCGCCAGCAGCGGGAAGATTCGCCTGTGCTGAGTGCCTCTTTTGCGCCCTGCGTGCTGATTCCCTGCTACAACCACGGTGCCATGCTGGCGTCGGTGCTGGCGCGGCTGGCCCCGTTCAACCTGCCGGTGATCGTGGTCGACGACGGCAGCGATGCCCGGACCAAACAGCACATCGCTGCGCTGGATGCGCCGCAGCTCCGGGTGCTGACGCTGCCGCACAATCAGGGTAAGGGAGCGGCGGTGATTGCCGGACTGCGCGCCGCCGCGGCCGCGGGCTTTAGTCATGCGCTGCAGCTGGACGCCGACGGACAGCATCAGGTGGAGGACACACCGCGCATGCTGGCAGAGGCCGAACGCTATCCGCACTGCCTGATCTCCGGCCAGCCGCAGTACGATGCCTCAATCCCGAAATCCCGGCTCTATGGTCGCTACATCACCCATTTCTGGGTATGGGTGGAAACGCTGTCGTTCTCGCTGAAAGACAGCATGTGCGGTTTCCGCGTCTATCCGCTGGCAGCGTCGCTTAAGCTGTGCGATCGCCGCGCTATTGGCCAGCGCATGGATTTTGACACCGAGATCATGGTGCGCCTCTACTGGCAGGGCACGCCGAGCCGGTTTATCCGCACGCGCGTGACCTATCCGCCGAGCGGCGTCTCACACTTTGACGCGCTGCATGACAACCTGCGTATCTCGTGGATGCACACCCGTCTGTTCTTTGGCATGCTGCCACGCATCCCGCAGCTGCTATCCCGCCGGCGTCAGCAGGCGCACTGGGCAGCGACGCCAGAGCGCCGCGGCCAGTGGGGGCTGCGCTTTATGCTGTGGCTGTACCAGCGTGCCGGCCGCCTGCCGTTTATTCTGCTGCTGTGGCCGGTGGTGGCGGTGTACTGGCTCAGCGGTCGCGCGGCGCGGGCGGCGTCGCAGCAGTGGCTGACGCGCGTACAGGCCGTGGCGCATCAACAGCAGATTGCGCTGGCGCGGCCGCTCAGCAGCTATCGCCACTTCCTGCGTTTTGGCAACAGCATGCTGGATAAAGTCGCCAGCTGGCGCGGTGACCTGCAATGGGGACGCGATATCGACTTCGCGCCCGGTGCGGAAACGGTGATTCGCGCCGCTGAAGGCAAAGGTCAGCTGATTCTCGCCTCGCATCTGGGCGATATCGAAGCCTGCCGGGCGATGGCGAAGCAGGTCAGCGGTCTGGTGATCAACGCGCTGGTGTTCACCGACAACGCCCAGCGCTTCCGCGCAGTGCTGGAGAGCATTGCGCCGCAGGCGGGCGTCAATCTGCTGCCGGTCAGTGATATCGGCCCGGACACCGCAATTTTACTGCAGCAAAAGCTGGATGCCGGTGAGTGGGTGGCCATTGTTGGCGACCGCACCGCCGTGCAGCGTCAGCGCGGCGGCGAACGGCGCGTGGTGTGGAGTGAATTCATGGGCCAACCGGCACCGTTCCCGCAGGGACCGTTTGTGCTGGCGGCGGCGCTGCGCTGTCCGGTGCTGCTGATGTTCGCGCTGCGCCAGCAGGGCAAACTGCGCGTGCACTGCGAGGCCTTTGCCGATCCTTTACCGCTGCCGCGCAATGGGCGACAGCAGGCGCTGCAGGTGGCGGTCGATCGCTACGCTGCGCGCCTGCAGCATCATGCCCTGCTGGCACCGCTGGACTGGTTTAACTTTTACGATTTCTGGGCTCTGCCCGAAGAGGAGCAACGCGATGCGTGACGCAAGCTGGCGCGCGGAGATTGAACGGGTGGTCTCGTTTCATGACTGCGATCCGATGGGCGTGGTGTGGCACGGCAACTATTTCCGCTACTTCGAAGTGGCGCGTGAAGCGCTGCTGCGCAGCATCAACTACAGCTATGCAGAGATGAGCGCCAGCGGCTACGTCTGGCCGGTGGTCGATACCCGGGTTAAATACCGCCTGCCGCTGCGCTGTGAAGAGGCCATTCGTGTTGAAGCCAGCATCAGCGAATATGAGAACCGGCTGCGCATCGATTATGTCATCCGTAACGCTGCCGGGCAGGTGACCACCAAAGCGCACACGCTGCAGGTGGCGGTCAGCGCCAGCACGCAGGAGATGTGCTTTGTCTCGCCGGATATTCTGCTGCAGCGTTTGGGGGTGTCATCATGATTCGTCTGTTCTGCCTGCTGCTGACGTTGCTCAGCGCCAGCGCCAGCGCGGTGACGCTGGAACAGCTACAGCAGCGCTTTGCCAGCCAGCCGGTGATTCGCGCCAGCTTTGTTCAGGTGCGCAGCATTGCTGGCATGGCGCAGCCGCTGGTGTCGCGCGGCCAGCTGTTGATTGCTCAGCAGCAGGGGCTGTGGTGGCACCAGGCGACACCGTTCCCGATGACGCTGATTCTGGATGATCACCGCATGGTGCAAAGCATGAGCGGCCAGCCACCGCAGGTGATCACCGCTGACAGCAATCCGCAGATGTTCCAGTTTAACCATCTGTTGCGCGCGCTGTTCCAGGCGGATGAGCAGGTACTGCGCGAGAATTTTGTGCTCGATTTCCGCGATGATGGTGGCGACGGCTGGCAGCTGAGCCTGACGCCGAAAGCGGCACCGCTGAATAAGATTTTCAACCGCATCGATCTGCAGGGCGCGGCGTATCTCAACCGCATTACGCTGGATGACCGCCAGGGCGATAAAACGGAAATCACTCTGAGCGATACCCGTACGCAGCCCGGCCAACTGACAGATGAAGAGCGAGCCCGTTTTGCCGCAGCGCAGTGAGATTTTTGCCGCGCGCGCCTGGCTGGCCGTCTGTCTGCTGCTGATGCTGGCGCTGGCCTGGTTACTGCCGCGCAGCCACATTAACAGCAGCGTGCTGGCTCTGCTGCCGCAGCAGAATCTTGGCCAGGCACCGGCGGAGATTCAGCAGGGCTTTATGCAGCGGCTCGACCGTCAGCTGGTGTGGCTGGTGAGTGCGCCTGGTGCGGACGGTGACGCCGCCGCCGCGTGGTGGCAGGCGCAGCTCCAGGCACTGCCGATGCTCAGTGAGGTTAGCGGCGCGCTGGATGATGATCAGCTGCAGCGCTGGGGAAGCTTTGCTTATCAGCATCGCAACGGGCTGATCGATCCGCTGACGCGTGCGCGACTGCAGCACGGCGGCGGCGCGCAGGCCGACTGGATTCTGGCGCAGCTGTTTTCGGCGTTTGCCGGGGTGAGCAGCAAAGAGCTTGCCGGTGACCCGCTGCTGCTGGTGCGTGGCGCGCAGCTGGCGCTGCAGCAGAACGCCAGCAAAATGGTGCTGCACAATGGCTGGCTGACGGTCAGCGATGCGCAGCAGCGCCGCTGGTATTTTCTGCACGGCGAACTGGTACATAACGCCTTCAGCATGGCGCAGAGCCATCAGCTGGTCAGCGCGCTGCATCAGCTTGAGCAGCAGTTGAAACAGCGCTGGCCGCAGGTGCAGCTGCTGACGCGTGGCACGGTACTGTTCAGCGACGATGCCAGCCAGCGCGCACAGCATGATGTTGCCACGCTGGGCAGCGTGACGCTGGGCGGTTTACTGCTGCTGGTGTGGCTGGTGTTTCGCTCACTGCGGCCGCTGGCGCTGAGCGCGCTGTCGGTAGCCATCGGGGCGATGGCCGGCACCGTGTTCACGCTGCTGTTTTTTGGTGAGCTGCATCTCACCACGCTGGTGATGAGTCTCAGTATTGTCGGCATCTCGGCCGATTATACGCTGTACTACCTGACGGAACGCATGGTGCACGGCGAGCACGCCACACCGTGGCAGAGTCTGCATAAAGTGCGCGGTACGCTGCTGCTGGCGCTGGGCACCACGGCGATCGCCTGGCTGCTGATGCTGCTGGCACCGTTTCCCGGGCTGCGCCAGCTGGCGGTATTTGCCGCCAGCGGCCTGGGCGCCTCGTGCCTGACGGTGATCTGTTTCTATCCGTGGCTGGTGCGCGGCCTGCCGGTGCGACCGGTGCCGGCGATGGTGTGGCTGGCGCGCTGGCTGGCCGCGTGGCGCCGCCAGCGCGGGCTGCGCGTCGGGTTACCGCTGCTGGTGGCCCTATACGCGCTGAGCGGCATCTTACAGCTGCGCGTCGACGATAATATTGCTCATCTGCAGAGCGCGCCGGCGCAGCTGCTGGCGCAGGATCGCCAGCTGGCGCAGCTCACCGGGCAACAGGCCGATCAAACCTGGTTTGTCGTCTGGGGTGATAACGAGCAGCAGGTGTTGCAGCGGCTTAATGCGCTGGCGCCCGAACTGCAGCGCGCGCAGCAGCAGGGCTGGCTGGCGAGCTATCGCCTGCTGCCGCTCAGCACGCTTGAACAGCAGCAGCAGGATGTCGCGCTGTTACAGCAGGCGGCCCCAACTATCATGGCGCGTCTGCAACAGGCCGGGATTAATCCGGCGCAGGCCAGTCTGCAGCCGATGCCGGTCAGCGTGCAGGCGTGGCTGGCGAGTCCGCTGAGTGAAGGCTGGCGGTTGCTGTGGCTGTCGCTGCCTGACGGACGCAGCAGCGTGCTGGTCCCGGTGAGCGGCGTGCAGAACAGTGCCGCGCTGCAAAAGCTGGCGACAGCGCAGGCAGGCGTGAGCTGGGTTGATCGCAAGGCCCGTTACGATGAGCTGTTTGGCTTCTGGCGCACGCTGTTAAGCGGCCTGCTGGCGCTGGCGCTGCTGCTGATCACCGTCAGCTACACCCTGCGCCTTGGCCTCAAAGCCGGGCTGCGCAGCGCGCTGCCGTCATGGCTGTCGCTGGCGGCCGCGCTGGCCACGCTCGGCTGGCTGGGTGCCAGTCTGAATCTGTTTGCGCTGCTGGCGCTGATTCTGGTGCTGGGCATTGGCATCAATTACACGCTGTTTTTCAGTAATCCGCGCGGCACGCCGCTGACGTCGATGCTGGCGGTGACGCTGGCGATGATGACCACGCTGCTGACGCTGGGCATGCTGGTGTTCAGCAGCACCAGCGCCATCAGCAGCTTTGGTACTGTGCTGTGCAGCGGAATTTTTTGTGCATTTTTACTGGCGCCGCTGGCGCTGGCGGGCGGAAAAAGGAAACCACGATGAGAACGGGTGCGTTACTGCTGGCGCTCAGCCTGCTGCTGAGCGGGTGTGCGTCTCACCATGACCAGTCCAGCCGGCCCACGGCCTGGCTCAAACCCGGCGTGCGCGTCACGCTGCCGGCACCGGGCATTTCGCCCGGCTTTCAGCAGCAGCAGTTGCTGACCGGGCGCGTGAAGGGCAAAACCCAGTCATTGCTGGTGCTGCTCAGCGCGGATGCGCAGCAGATCTCGCTGGCCGGGCTGTCGTCGCTTGGCATCCGGCTATTCCGCGTCACTTACGATCAACAGGGGATTCATACCCAGCAGATGATGGCGCTACCCGACCTGCCGCCAGCCAGCCAGGTGCTGGCCGATATTATGCTGAGCTACTGGCCGGTCAGCGCGTGGCAGCCGCAATTGCCGTCCGGCTGGACGCTGCGCGATGTGGGCGACCGGCGCGAATTGCGCGATGCCTCCGGCCAGCTGATCAGCCAGATTCATTATCTGCAGCGCGGGGAACAGCGTGAGCCGATTAGCGTCGATCAGCGCGCCTTTGGCTATCAGATTCACATCCAGCATCTGGACGCCTCCTCATGATTTACCTGTCGGCTTTTGGCATGGTCAATGCGCTGGGCAGCAGCCTGGCGCAGATTGCCGCCCAGCTACAGCAGGGCACAGCGCCCGGCATGCAGCCGCGTGACGGCTGGTTAGCGCAGGGCAAGCGCTGCTGGCTAGGTGAAGTGCCGGGCGCGCTGCCGCCGGTACCGGCTGAACTGGCGGCGCATGATACGCGCAACAATCGATTGCTGCTGGCGGCGCTGCAGCAGTGCCAGCCAGCGCTGGATGAGGCGATTACGCGCTATGGTCGCGCCCGCGTGGCCATCGTGCTGGGTACCAGTACTTCCGGCGTGGATGAGGGCGATCGGCAGACGGACGGCGGCCATGCCGGTTATGACTACCGGATGCAGGAACTGGGCGATCCGTCGCGCTTTCTGGCGCACTATCTGCAACTGGATGGCCCGGCGTACACCATTTCTACTGCCTGCTCCTCCAGCGCGCGCGCCATCATCAGCGGGGCGCGGCTGATTGCTGCCGGTCTGGCCGACGTAGCGCTGGTGGGCGGTGCGGACTCGCTCAGCCGCATGCCGATTAACGGCTTTGCCAGCCTCGATTCGCTGTCGGAACAGCACTGCGCACCGTTCAGCGCCGGGCGCGACGGTATTTCGATTGGCGAAGCGGCGGCGCTGCTGCTGCTGACGCGCGAGCCACAGCCGCTGGCGCTGCTGGGCTGCGGTGAATCGTCAGATGCCTGGCACATGTCAGCGCCGCATCCGCAGGGCGTGGGCGCGGAAGCCGCCATGCGCATGGCGCTGCAGCAGGCCGGTTTGCAGCCGCACGAGGTGGGCTATATCAATCTGCACGGTACCGCCACGCCGCTGAACGATCAGGTTGAAGCGGCGGTGATTCACCGCCTGTTTGGCGATGCCGTGCCGTGCAGCTCCACTAAGCACCTCACCGGCCACACGCTGGGCGCAGCAGGCGCCACCGAAGCCGCGCTGGCGGCCCTGATTATCCAGCAACAGTTGTCGCTACCGCCGCAGGATTTTTCGCACGCGACGCAGGATAGCACGCTGCCGCCCTGTGGACTGCTGACTGTGGCACAGCCGCTGGCGCGCCCGGTGATTGCCTCCAACTCATTTGCCTTTGGCGGGAACAATACCTGCCTGATTGTAGGATCTTCGCATGAATGATTTTTTGCCGGTGGGCGATTACCTGCCGCACCGCGCGCCGCTGCTGCTGCTTGAGCGCGTGCTTGACGTCACGCCAGACAGCGTTGTCTGTGCGGTCACGGTGAGCCCGCATGGCGTGCTGGCACCGTTTCTCACGCCGCAGGGCGAGCTGCCGGCATGGTTTGGCGTCGAGATTATGGCGCAGACCGTTGGCGTCTGGTCCGGCTTTCATGCCCGCCAGCGCGGTGCCAGTGACATCCGCCCCGGCATGCTGCTGGGCGGGCGCGGCTATCGCGCCAGTGCGTCCACCTTCGCGGCACACAGTGCGTTGCAGATTGAGATGCACCTGCTGATGCGCGATGACAAGCTGGGCAGTTTTGAGGGCGAGATCCGCTGCGGCACCAGCCTGCTGGCCAGCGGACGACTGAACACCTACCAGCCCGACGACGACGAATTAACCCGATTAGCGCAACAAGGAACCGAGTGATGACCCGCAGCGTATTAGTAACCGGGGCCAGTAAAGGTATTGGCCGTGCCATGGCTTTACGTCTGGCCGCCGACGGATTTGATATTGTGGTGCATTACCACCGCGACGCCGCCGGTGCGCAGCAGACGCTGGCGCAGATCGTTGCCGCAGGCGGCCGCGGCCGCACGCTGCAGTTTGACGTGGCACAGCGGGAAGCCACGCGTAACGCGCTGGAGCAGGATATCGCTGCGCACGGTGCTTATTATGGTGTGATCAGCAATGCGGGCATTACCCGCGACGGTGCTTTTCCGGCGCTCACCGAAGACGAATGGGACAGCGTGATCCACACCAACCTCGACAGCTTCTACAACGTGATTCATCCCTGCGTCATGCCGATGATCGGCCTGCGCCAGGGCGGACGCATCATTACCCTCTCTTCGGTATCCGGCATGATGGGCAACCGCGGGCAGGTCAACTACAGCGCGGCCAAGGCCGGTATCATCGGCGCCACGAAAGCGCTGGCGATTGAACTGGCGAAACGCAAAATCACCGTTAACTGTATCGCGCCAGGTTTGATCGATACCGGCATGACCGATCTTGAGCCGCAGGTAATCGACGAAGCGCTGAAAATCATTCCGATGAAACGCATGGGCGCGGCAGACGAAGTCGCTGGCCTGGCCAGCTATCTGATGTCGGATATCGCTGGCTACGTTACGCGGCAGGTGATTTCCATCAACGGAGGGATGTTGTGATGCAGCGGGTAGTGGTTACCGGTATGGGCGGCGTCACCGCTTTCGGTGAGAGCTGGAGCGCGGTGGCGCAGCGCATTAAACAGGGCCAGAATGCGGTACGTAAAATGCCGGAGTGGCAAGTCTATGATGGCCTGCACACGCTGCTGGGCGCGCCGATCGATGACTTCACGCTGCCGCCGCACTACACGCGTAAACGCATCCGCGCCATGGGCCGCGTCTCACTGCTGGCGACGCGTGCCACCGAGCTGGCGCTGGAGCAGGCCGGCCTGATTGACCATCCGGTGCTGACCAATGGTGAAACCGGCATCGCCTATGGGTCTTCGACCGGCAGCACCGGTCCGGTGAGCGAATTCGCCACCATGCTGACGGAAAAGCACACCAACAACATCACCGGCACCACCTACGTGCAGATGATGCCGCACACCACGGCGGTAAACGCCGGGCTGTTTTTTGGTCTGCGCGGTCGCGTGATCCCCACGTCCAGCGCCTGCACTTCCGGCAGCCAGGCGATTGGCTACGCGTGGGAAGCCATTCGCCATGGCTATCAGACCGTGATGGTCGCGGGCGGGGCAGAGGAGCTGTGCCCCTCGGAAGCCGCCGTGTTCGATACGCTGTTTGCCACCAGCCAGCGTAACGACGCGCCGCACACCTCGCCGGCACCGTTCGATCAACAGCGCGACGGTCTGGTGATTGGCGAAGGGGCGGGCACGCTGATTCTGGAATCGCTGGCACATGCGCAGGCGCGCGGCGCGACCATCTATGCGGAGCTGGTCGGTTTTCACACTAACTGTGACGCGGCCCATATCACTCAGCCGCAGCGTGAAACCATGCAGATTTGTATTCAGCGCGCGCTGGACAGCGCAGGGGTGACGGCAGCGCAGATTGGTTACATTAACGCACACGGTACCGCCACCGATCGCGGCGATATTGCCGAAAGCCAGGCGACGGCAGCGATTTTTGGCAATCGTACGCCCATCTCTTCGCTGAAAAGCTACTTCGGTCACACGCTGGGTGCCTGCGGCGCGCTGGAAGCGTGGATGAGTATTGAGATGATGCGTGAGGGCTGGTTTGCGCCAACGCTGAATCTGACGCAGCCCGCCGCCGAATGCGGTGAGCTGGATTACATCACTGGCGCGCCCCGGCAGCTACAGACCGATTACGTCCAGTCAAACAACTTTGCTTTTGGCGGTATCAACACCTCGCTGGTGTTTAAACGCTGGCGCGACGCCTGAGTCTCTCTGTTTACCTTTTATTCCCGTCGTCCGGCGGGAATCTTCCTCCCCGATGATGCCTCTGGCGGTAACACACCGCCGGATTTCGCTTGCATTTAGCTGTACGCTGCGCATAATCGCAAACCGCAATAATAATGATTCTCAGTATAATTTACATCAGGGGATAACCATGCGCAGAACGCCTTTCAATCCCGGAATGAAACCGACGCTGCTGGCCATGCTGGTCAGCGCCGGTTGTTTGCCAGTGATGGCTGCTACCACTAACACCAGTAATGCTCCTCAGGGCGCTAACGAACAGCAGACGCTGACCGTTACCGCCACGCCGCAGAGTGAATTCAAACCCGGCGGCAACGACTTAGTACCGGCCTTTCTCGACGGCCAGATTGCCCACGGCGGTCGCCTCGGCATGCTGGGCGAGCAAAACGCCATGGACGTGCCGTTCAACGTCATCGGCTATACGGCAAAAATGATTCAGGACCAGCAAGCGCAAACCATCGCCGATGTGGTGCGCAACGATGCGGGCGTGCAGAACGTCAAAGGTTACGGCAATTTCGCTGAAACTTACCGCATTCGGGGTTTCACTCTCGACGGCGATGATATGACTTTCGGCGGTCTGCCGGGCGTGGTGCCGCGCCAGGTGATGGACGCTTCGCTGATCGATCGCGTGGAGATCTTCAAAGGCGCCAACAGTCTGGTTAACGGCGCAGCCAGTTCCGGCGTCGGCGGTATGATCAACCTCGAGCCGAAACATGCCGAAGATACGCCGATCAATCGCGTGGGCCTCGATTACACCTCCTCGTCTCAGGTCGGCGGAACGCTGGACGTGGGGCGTCGCTTTGGCGATAACAATCAGTTTGGCGTGCGGTTTAACGCCGTGCATCGCGAGGGCGAAACCGGCGTTGACGGCGAGAAAAAACGCACCACGGCGGCTTCGGTCGGTCTTGATTATCGCGGCGACCGGCTGCGCACCTCGCTGGACGTTGGCTATCAGAAGAAAACCTTCCATGACGGCTTACAGGGCGTGAAATTCGCCAGCGCCGGCGTGATCCCGGCGGTGCCGTCAAATTCGCACAACTACAGCCAGAAATGGGTGTACAGCGATATGGAATCTGAATTCGGTATCGCCAAAGCAGAATACGATATTACCGACAGCTGGACGGCCTATACCGGCCTCGGCGCACAGCACGCCCATGAAACCGGCAACTACGGCGCGCCGACCATTACCAACAGCAACGGTGACGGTACCATCAGCAGCTTCTACTCCAACCGTATTCAGGACAACATGAGCGGCATGGTGGGGCTGCGCGGTGAGTTCCACACCGGTTTTGTCAGCCATAAAGTCAACGTGGGTTACTCGGCGCTGACCACCAATGCGAAAAATGCCTACGACATGTCGCTGGTGGGCACGCCGTTTAATATCTACCACAGCGGTGACGTGACGGAACCGGCGGCCACCTTCGCCGGCGGCAAGTTCTCCGATCCGCTTACCACGTCGCGCACCCGCACTCAGGGCTATCTGCTGAGCGATACGCTGGGATTACTGGACGATACGCTGCTGGTGACCGTCGGTGCACGCCATCAGAAAGTGGTGGTGCGCAGCTATAACTACAACACCGGCGCGGAAAGCGTTGATTCGCGCTTCACCAACGACCGCTGGATGCCAACGTACGGCGTGGTTTACAAGCCATGGAAAGAAGTGGCGCTGTACGCGAACCATACGGAAGCGCTGCAGCCTGGTGAAGTGGCACCTAAAGACGCCGTCAACTATGGCACCGTGACCGGCGTGGCGCACTCGAAGCAGAATGAGATCGGTGTGAAAACGGATTTCGGCCGCATCGGCGGCTCGCTGGGACTGTTCGAAATCCAGAAACCGTCCGGCCTGATCAACAGTGACAATGTCTACGTCATGGATGGCGAGCAGCGCCATCGCGGCGTGGAAGCCAACGTGTTTGGTGAGCCGGTGCTGGGCCTGCGCCTCAACGCCAGCGCCACCTGGATCGATCCGGTGATGAAGAAGACCGCCGGCGGCACTTACGATGGCAAACAGGCGATCGGCGTGCCGCGCTACACCTACGTGCTGGGCGCGGAGTATGACATCAAGCCGGTGGAGGGGCTGACGGCCACGGCGCTGCTCAACCACAGCGGCTCTCAGTACGCCAACTCGGGCAATACCCTCAAGCTGGACAGCTATACCACGCTGGATCTTGGTATGCGTTACCGCATGAAGGTGAATCAGAACGATCTGGTGTGGCGCGTGGCGGTCGAAAACGTCACCAATGAGAAGTACTGGTCAAACGTTGATGACACCGGCACCTATCTCGCGCAGGGCGACCCGCGCACGCTGAAAATCAGCATGAGCTACGATTTCTAAGCGGCCACCACGGGGCGTAGTGACGCTCCGTGGTCTTTTCCAACAGAAATAGTGCTGTACGTTGGCCGCTATTCCATTACACTCTGTGCGGCAATCCCGCTGAAAAACGCCTCTTTCCTGTTGAGTCATCATGAGTTCACCCGCGCCACCTGACGATCACGACGAACCTTTACGGCAACCGCTGGATGATGCGCACTTCGCCATTGTGGTACTTGCAGTGACCTCGGTTACCCTTATAATCTTCGTCCTGATGCTTACATTATGGATGAGCTGAGGCCAGCAACCGACTACGGACGCCCGCAAGGAGATGTCGATGGAATCCCGGGATGACAAACTGATCGCCATCATTGGACTGCTTTCCGCCTGCCTGATCGGCGTAGTGTTCCTTTTCACCATGACCTGGCTGACGGACGTGCGCCATCCAGCCGATCCGTCACTGGATGTACAAACCTGCCCGCCCAAAACCGCCAGCCCGGTGCAGCACTCTTAATCCTGGGTGCGCCATTTAATCTGCTGACTGCGTAACTCCAGCGCCAGTGCTTCATGCAGGGTGCGATTGCCATTGGGATCGCCCAGACCAAACAGCGCGCCAGGCGAGCGCCGATCGTCGGCCCACGCCGGATACTCCACCACCGGATAGAGCGAAATGCCTTCCAGCGCCACGCCCTGCGCTAAGGCCAGCCGCGCTTCATCACTGACATGCCGCAGCCAGGGCGCGCGCGCGTCGCCTTCCGCGCCGGTTTCCGCCAGCAGCAGCGGGCGCTGATAACGCTGCCAGCACTGCATCAGCAGCCGGTGCAGCGGCTGACGCTGCGGATGATCGGGTGGAATGGTGTCGCCGGAGAAGAACCAGTGGTTGTCGGGATAATAGTTCAGCCCCAGGATGTCGAGAAAATTGGGCTGACCACCCAGCTCCGGCGCATCGCGTCCTGCCAGCCAGTCCCAGGCTTCAAACTGCGCCTGATGCTGGCTGTCGGCATAGGGTTTACTGTCGGGGTTGTGCGGATCGGCGGCGATCTGCACCAGCGGGTCGGTCAGCACGAAGCGGGCGTCCGGATAGACGTCGCGAATGGCGTGCATGGCCGCCAGCGAGGCGCGCACCAATTGACGTTTCAGTTCGCGACCGCGCGCGCTGGCGTAGGGATCGAGCCACGAGACATCGGCGCCGGCCCAGGACCAGAAGGATATCTGATTGATAGGCGTAAAGAACGGCTGCTCCACGCCCTCATCCCGCATCAGCTGAGCCATGGCGCGCGCGAAGCGGCCAAAGTGCTCCACAAACGCCGGCTTCCAGATATCGAGATGATCGGGGTAGCCAAAGTGCGCCAGCTCCCAGATGATTTGTAAATCATGGCGCGCCGCCGCGTGAATCATCGGCAGAAAGGTGCGCCAGTCGTATTCACCTGGCGTGGCTTCAATCAGGTGCCAGCGGGCGCCGTCGCGCGCGGTGCGCAATCCCTCCTGCGCCAGCGCGGCGTAATCTTTCTCCAGCAGCATGTCGTGGCCGCTGCTGATGACCATATCCAGTCGTCGCCCGCCGCTGCGGCAGGCGGTAGAGCAGGGGAAGCTGCCCTGAAAAAAGCTGCGAAATAGCCGGGGCTGATGGCGCGGGGATAGCTGAGTCATGATCTTCTCCTCACGAAGAACGCCGGATGCAGAACGCCTGGCTAAGTCTAGACTAAATTAACGCCGCACCCGACGCGGAAGTAGACGGCTCTGATTGCCTTTACGTGCGGTGATACCAACAATAACAGCTTCAGGGTAAGCAGGGATTGAGTATGAGCGAAGCGGCACTGCGTTCCTCACGCGAACGGCCGGGCGACGGGCTGAGAGAACATGCGCAACAGCAATGTGCCCGTCATCCGGGACTGAGCGGCATTCATCCGCTGAACGATGGGCTGGATGCGTTTGCGGCACGCTATCTGCTGATGGGCATGGCGCAGCACACCATCGACGTCCAGTATTATATCTGGCACAACGACATGTCCGGACGCCTGCTGTTCAGCGCGCTGCTGGATGCGGCGGAGCGCGGCGTGCAGGTGCGCCTGCTGCTGGATGACAACAATACGCCCGGGCTGGATGAAACGCTGGCCGAACTCGATCGGCATCCGAATATCGCCGTGCGGCTGTTTAATCCCTTCTCGTTTCGAACCCTGCGCGCGCTGGGCTATCTGACTGACTTCGCCCGCCTGAATCGCCGGATGCACAACAAAAGCCTGACCGTGGACGGCGCGGTAACGCTGGTGGGTGGCCGTAACATCGGCGACGAATATTTTGGCACCGGCAATGAGCCGCTGTTTACCGATCTCGACGTGCTGGCGCTGGGACCGGCGGTAGATGAAGTGGCGGAAGATTTCGCCCGCTACTGGCACAGCAAAGCGGTATCGCCATTGCGCAGCGTCGTGGACACCGGCGCACCGCCGCATGAAGCGGTGCGTTTACCGCCGGAGTGGCAGCAGAGCGAGGCGGTGCAGCGCTATCTGGCGCGGCTGGAGAAATCTTCGTTTGTCAGCCAGCTGGAGCAGGGCTCGTTGAGCATGACCTGGGCACACACGCGGCTGTTAAGTGACGATCCGCGCAAAGGGCTGGGCAAAGCGAAGCGCTCCTCTTTGCTGCCGCAGCGCATGCTGGAGGTGATCGGCACGCCGCAGCAGCAGTTCGATATCATCTCGGCCTATTTTGTCCCGACCCGTGCCGGCGTGGCGCAGCTGCTGGCGCTGAAGCGGCGGGGCGTTAAGATCGCCATCTTAACTAACTCGCTGGCCGCCAATGATGTCACCGTGGTTCACGCCGGCTATGCGCGCTGGCGCAAGAAGCTGCTGCGTCACGGCATTGCGCTCTACGAACTGAAGCCGCAGGCCAATGCCGCGGATGCCCCGCACGATCGCGGCCTGACCGGGAATTCCGGCTCCAGCCTGCACGCCAAGACTTTCACCGTCGATAACCGCAAAGTGTTTATTGGCTCGTTTAATTTCGATCCGCGTTCGGCGGTGCTGAATACGGAGATGGGGCTGGTGATTGAGAGCGAAGCGCTGGCGCAGCAGACCCATCAGCGCTTCAGCAGCGGCATGCGCGACCGCGCCTGGGCACTGCGACTGGATAAGTGGGGCCGCGTTAACTGGGTGGAGTACAGCGGCGAAGCGCGGGAAGTGGTGCATAAGCACGAGCCGCAGTGCACGCTGTTGCAGCGTTTGCTGGTGCGGCTGGTATGGCGTCTGCCGGTGGAGTGGCTGCTATAGCCGGGCTGCACCGCGCGCAGCCCGGCGGGTAAGCACGCCGTTACGTCTGCGCGGAGGTCTCTGGTTTGCGCTGCGGCTTGCCGGAGAACAAAAAGCGCAGCAGCGGGATACGCAGATGAATCTCGTACAGGGCAAAGGCAACGCCAAACACCATCAGCAGGCCGACAAAGAAGCCCAGCGTATTACTGCTGATGTGTGGCGTAACGTAGATGCCGTACAGGATGGTCAGCGGATGGTGCACCAGATAAATAAACAGCGACGCGTTCACCAGATACATGATGCGCGGCGAGTGGCTGTTCAGCAGCTTGTGGCCGAAGCTAAAGCAGACGTTCAGCATACACAAGCCCATCAGCGTAGAAATGATGGCATCAAGCTCGTACAGCCAGCCTTCACCGCTGCTGTAGCGCTGATTCAGGCTGTACGCGATAAACACCGCAATGGCACCAAAGCACATCACCGGATTAAAACGCACAAACAGCGCTTTCAGCGCCTGATGTTTCCAGCTCAGCGCACCCAGCATAAAGAACGGCAGGAAGAACAGCGACTGCATTACCGCAATGCTGAACAGGCCATCCATTAACAGCGCGGGAGCAAAGTGGAAAATCAGCCGGCGGAAGGCGCACCACACCAGCGCATAGGCCAGCAGGGCCAGCGTCAGCTTGCCCCAGCCAACCTGCTGATAATCGATGCGGCGCTGCTGATCGCGCAGCCAGCGGAAGCTCAGCATGCCAAACGCGGTGAGAATCACCAGTACCAGTAAAAACCACAGGTGCGAAATCAGATCCCACATCAGCGCGTTGTACTTGTCATACAGCGAGAAGTTTGCCCAGTCGCCGACTTTGCTGGTGAGATTTTTCAGCATAAAAAACTGCGGCAGGGTAATGAGCGGCACTGCGGTTAACAGCGGAATGCCGACGCGCTCCAGCCGCACCTTCAGCCAGCGGTTGGGCTGATAGCGCAGATAGAGCATATACGAGAAATAACCTGAAATAACAAAGAACACCTGCATGCGGAAGGCGTGAATAAAATCATTCAGCACCGTCAGCCACAGTGAGGCGTCCTGGCTGTTAACCGACCAGCGTTGGGTCGAGTAAATCAGTGAGACGTGAAAAGGCACGCCCAGCAGCATTAAATACGCTCGAATCGAGTCGAGGAAATATTCACGTTCGGGTTTGGCTGAACTCATAAGCTTCCGGTTTGTCAGTTTACTTGCCGGTTTCACCCTGAAACCGGATTATGCTGGATGAAATTCTACCGGCTGTAAACAGCGTA
>NZ_JASEWO010000222.1:0-6235 GCF_030024295.1 Pantoea sp. Pa-EAmG | reverse complement strand
TGAGACTGATCCCTTTGGCCACACCGACCCAGGTGGGTAAATGGGCTGCACGCCATATCGTTAATCGCATCAATGCCTTTAAACCCAGCGCAGACCGTCCCTTTGTGCTGGGACTGCCAACCGGCGGTACGCCGCTGGAAGCCTACAAGCACCTGATCGAGATGCATAAAGCGGGCCAGGTTAGTTTCAAACACGTGATCACCTTCAATATGGATGAGTATGTCGGTCTGCCGAAAGAGCATCCGGAAAGCTATCACAGCTTTATGTACCGTAACTTTTTCGATCACGTTGATATTCAACCAGAAAATATCAATCTTCTGAATGGCAATGCCGAAGATATTGACGCAGAATGTCGCCAATACGAAGAGAAGATCCGCGCACTGGGTAAAATCCACCTGTTTATGGGCGGCGTCGGCAACGATGGCCACATTGCGTTCAACGAGCCGGCTTCTTCGCTCTCTTCCCGCACCCGCATTAAAACCCTGACGCACGACACCCGTGTGGCGAACTCGCGTTTCTTCGACGGCGATGTTGATCAGGTGCCTAAATATGCCCTGACCGTGGGCGTCGGCACGCTGCTGGATGCGGAAGAAGTGATGATTCTGGTGACCGGCCACGTCAAAGCCCAGGCGCTGCAGGCGGCGGTAGAAGGTAACGTCAACCACATGTGGACCATCAGCTGCCTGCAGCTGCACCCGAAAGCGGTGGTGGTGTGTGATGAGCCAGCCACCATGGAACTGAAAGTGAAAACCGTGAAATATTTCCGCGAAATGGAAGCGGAAAATATGAAGGGTGTGTGAAAACACGTTGTCATAACCTGCAGCGCAGGCTGCAGGCTTAGCCGGGAGAGAAAAACGATGTACGCATTAGTAAACGGCCGGATTTTTACTGGCCACGAAATTCTGGACAATCATGCCGTGGTGATTGCCAATGGCCTGATTGAACGCGTGTGCCCACGTGATGCGCTTGATGCGAACATCGCGCTGCAGGATGTGGCTGGTGCATACATCGCTCCCGGATTTATTGATTTGCAACTCAACGGCTGTGGTGGTGTGCAGTTCAACGATGACATCGATGCCCTGAGCGTGGAAACGCTGGAAATCATGCAGCGCGCCAACGAAAAATCGGGCTGCACCAGTTATCTGCCAACACTGATCACCAGCACCAACGAATTAATGAAGCGCGCCGTTGAAACCATGCGCGCCTATTTAGCCAAGCATCAAAATCAAGCACTGGGTCTGCATCTGGAAGGGCCGTGGCTGAACAAAGCTAAGAAAGGGACGCATAACCCAGAGTTGATTCGTCTGCCTGATGCGGAAATGGTCGACTTCCTGTGTGCTAACGCGGATGTGGTCACCAAAGTGACGCTGGCGCCAGAGAATGCGGGCGACACTGTGATCCGTCAACTACGCGATGCGGGCATTATTGTGTCAGCGGGCCACTCCAACGCCACCTATGAAGAAGCCAAAGCCGGCTTTAGCGCGGGCGTGAGTTTTGCCACCCATCTTTATAATGCGATGCCGACCTTCGCAGGCCGTGAACCCGGTCTGATCGGTGCGCTGTTTGATTCACCTGATGTATACTGCGGCATCATTGCAGATGGTTTACATGTCCATTACGCTAACGTGCGCAATGCAAAACGCATCAAAGGCGACAAACTGGTGTTAGTGACGGATGCCACAGCACCGGCAGGCGCATCGATTGATAAATTCATTTTTGCAGGCAAAACAATATACTATCGCGACGGCCTTTGCGTTGACGAAAACGGTACCCTGAGCGGCTCGGCATTGACCATGATTGAGGCAGTGCAGAACAGTGTGGAGCATTGCGGTATCGCTCTGGATGAAGCGTTGCGGATGGCAACCCTGTATCCAGCACAGGCAATGGGCGTGGCAAAACAGTTAGGCTCAGTGACAGCAGGAAAAGTCGCTAACCTGACCGTCTTTACCCGCGATTATCAAATCACTAAGACGTTAGTCAATGGAGACGACGTCCTCAGCGAGTAAGTACTGAATGACCACTGGCGGCCAGACTCAAATAGGAAATGTCGATCTTGTCAAACAACTCAATAGTGCAGCCGTTTACCGGCTAATTGATCAACAAGGGCCGATATCGCGTATACAGATTGCCGATCTCAGCCAGCTTGCGCCCGCCAGCGTCACCAAAATTACCCGTCAGCTTATCGAACGCGGCCTCATCAAAGAGGTGGAGCAACAGGCCTCCACCGGTGGGCGCCGCGCCATCTCCATCATCACCGAAACCCGCCATTTTCATACCATCGGCGTGCGCCTGGGGCGCAACGATGCCACGCTGACGCTGTTCGATCTCAGCGGAAAATCGCTGGCGCAGGAAGATTATCCGCTGCCGGAGCGCACCCAGGAGACGCTGGAGAACGCGCTGTTCAACGCCATCAGTGCCTTTATGAGCACGCACCAGCGTAAAATTCATGAGCTGATCGCTATCGCGGTGATCCTGCCGGGGCTGGTCGACCCGATTAACGGCATCATTCGCTACATGCCGCATATCGCCGTCAGCCACTGGCCGCTGGTGGCGAGCCTGAAAAAACGCTTTAACGTCACCAGTTTTGTCGGGCACGATATCCGCAGCCTGGCGCTGGCTGAGCACTATTTCGGTGCAAGTCGCGACTGTGCGGACTCCATTCTGGTGCGTTTACACCGCGGAACCGGTGCCGGCATCATCGCTAACGGCCACATTTTTCTCGGCAGCAATGGCAACGTGGGTGAGATTGGCCATATTCAGGTCGATCCGCTCGGCGAACGCTGCCACTGTGGCAACTTTGGCTGCCTCGAAACCATCGCCGCCAACGGCGCGATTGAGAACCGCGTGCGCCACCTGCTCAATCAGGGTTATCCCAGCAGCCTGACGCTGGATGATTGCCAGATGCCACAAATCTGCCGCGCCGCCAATCAGGGCGACGCGCTGGCCTGCGAAGTGATCGAGTACGTTGGCCGCTATCTCGGCAAAGCGATCGCTATCGCCATTAACCTGTTTAACCCGCAAAAAGTGGTGCTGGCCGGCGAAATTACCGATGCCGACAAAGTGCTGTTCCCGGCGATTGAGGGCTGCATTAACACCCAGGCGTTAAACGCGTTTCGCAAAAATCTGCCCGTGGTGCGGTCTGAACTGGACCATCGCTCGGCAATTGGCGCTTTCGCGCTGGCAAAACGCGCTATGCTGAATGGCATTCTGCTGCAGCACCTGCTGGAAGAATAATAGAAAGCCTGCCGGCTGGCAGGCCCGACCGGAAGCCACCTATGACCATCAAAAGTGTAATCTGTGACATCGACGGCGTGTTGATGCACGACAATACCGCCGTGAAAGGCGCAAACGAATTCCTGCAGCGCATTCTGGAAAAAGAGATGCCGCTGGTGGTACTGACCAACTATCCATCACAAACTGCGCAGGATCTGGCCAACCGCTTTGCCAACGCCGGCGTCGACATCCCGGATTCGGTGTTTTACACCTCCGCCATGGCCACCGCGGATTTCCTGCGTCGTCAGGAGGGCAAAAAAGCCTACGTGATTGGTGAAGGCGCGCTGATTCATGAATTGTATAAGGCCGGTTTTACCATCACTGACGTCAACCCGGATTTCGTCATCGTCGGCGAGACGCGATCGTTTAACTGGGAAATGATGCATAAAGCCGCCTTCTTTGTGGCTAACGGTGCGCGTTTTATCGCGACCAATCCTGATACCCACGCACGCGGCTTTGTGCCGGCCTGTGGCGCGCTCTGTGCCGGTATCGAAACCATTTCCGGCCGCAAACCGTTTTATGTCGGTAAGCCCAGCCCTTACATCATGCGCGCCGCACTGAATAAAATGCATGCGCATTCAGAAGAGACGGTGATTGTGGGCGATAACCTGCGCACCGATATTCTGGCTGGCTTCCAGGCCGGTCTGGAAACCATTCTGGTGCTGTCCGGCGTCTCTACGCTGAGCGATATCGACGCCATGCCGTTCCGTCCGGACTGGATCTACCCTTCCGTGGCTGATATCGACCTGTTCTGATTCGCGTCATGCTGTCTGCTTATGGCCCTGCTCGCCGTTACGGTGTGCAGGGCTTTTTTATGTGTCTGGCATAGCGCTGTGATTCAGCCGCTGACGCGGCCTCATCGGTTGCGCACAAAACCATCACTTCTGACAATTCATTAGACACCATCTAATTTAATAGTTAAATTTTTGAATAAAATTCAACATTACTTCACACCAACAATCTTTTTATCAGTATTTGGTGATTTCGCTTGCGTTACCACTATCAATTAGCGCATTTTCTTATACATCACGCAGCGCAGTCTGCCGGACAAACAAGTCAATAACATCGCCACAGGGTGAGATCAGGAGTCAGTTATGTGTTCGATTTTTGGTGTGCTGGATCTGAAGACCGATCCTGTTGAACTGCGCAAGAAAGCGCTGGAATGTTCCCGTCTGATGCGTCACCGCGGCCCGGACTGGTCAGGCGTCTTCGCTGATGAGAAAGCCATTCTGGTGCACGAGCGCCTGTCCATCGTTGACGTGAACAACGGCGCCCAGCCGCTGTACAACGCGGATCACACCCACGTACTGGCTGTTAACGGCGAAATTTATAACCACCAGGCGCTGCGCGCGGAACTGAGCGATCGCTACGCGTTCCAGACGGGTTCAGACTGCGAAGTCATCCTCGCGCTGTATCAGGAAAAAGGCCTCGACTTCCTCGACGACCTGCAGGGCATGTTCGCCTTCATTCTGTGGGACAGCGTCAAACAGCAGTATCTGATTGGCCGCGATCACATCGGTATTATTCCGCTCTATATGGGCAACGATGAGCACGGCAACCTGTATGTTGCTTCTGAAATGAAAGCGCTGGTGCCGGTGTGCCGCAGCATCAAAGAATTCCCGCCGGGAAGCTACCTCTCCAGCACCGATGGCGAAATCCGTCGTTACTGGCAGCGTGACTGGATGGATTTTGCCGCCGTGGCGCAAAACACCACCGATGCCGCTGGCCTGAAGCACGCGCTGGAAGAGTCAGTGAAGAGTCACCTGATGTCAGACGTACCGTACGGCGTGCTGCTGTCCGGCGGACTCGACTCTTCCATCATCTCTGCGGTGACCAAGCGCTTTGCCGCCAAACGAGTGGAAGATCAGGACAAGAGCGATGCATGGTGGCCGCAGCTGCACTCGTTTGCCGTCGGTCTGGAAGGATCGCCGGATCTGAAAGCGGCGCAGGCGGTGGCCGATCACCTCGGTACCGTGCACCATGAAATTCACTTCACCGTGCAGGAAGGTCTGGATGCGATCCGCGATGTGATTTACCACATCGAAACCTACGATGTGACCACCATTCGTGCGTCGACGCCAATGTATCTGATGTCGCGTAAAATCAAAGCGATGGGCATCAAAATGGTGCTTTCCGGTGAAGGTGCGGATGAAGTGTTTGGTGGTTACCTCTACTTCCATAAAGCACCGAACGCTCAGGAGTTCCACGAAGAAAACGTGCGTAAGCTGCTGGCACTGCACATGTTTGACTGCGCGCGCGCTAACAAAGCGATGTCGGCGTGGGGCGTGGAAGCACGCGTGCCGTTCCTTGATAAGAAATTCCTTGATGTCGCGATGCGTATCAACCCGGAAGACAAAATGTGCGGCAGCAACGGCAAAATGGAAAAACACATTCTGCGTGAGTGTTTCTCCTCTTACCTGCCGGAGAGCGTGGCGTGGCGTCAGAAAGAGCAGTTCTCTGATGGCGTAGGCTACAGCTGGATTGACACGCTGAAAGAAGTGGCGGCGAAGCAGATTAGCGAGCAGCAGCTGGCGACCGCACATTTCCGCTTCCCGCACAACACGCCAACCTCGAAAGAAGCGTATCTGTATCGCGAAATCTTTGAGGAGCTGTTCCCACTGCCAAGCGCAGCAGAGTGCGTTCCGGGCGGTCCATCCGTGGCCTGTTCGTCAGCGAAAGCCATTGAGTGGGATGAAGCGTTTAAATCGATGGACGATCCGTCTGGCCGTGCGGTAGGCGTGCATCAGTCAGCGTACAAATAAGCATTTTCTTTATGCGTATAAGGGGCCCATTGTGGCCCCTTTTTCTTGCATCTGACGCGGATACGATCGAAAATTGCCGAATAAATCATCAGCCTGGTTACAAGCCAGACAAACAGGCGCGTTAAGGCAAAAAACGGCAAAAAATTTGTTGACGCTACAAAGCTCAATACGCATAATGCGCCCCGCAACGCCGATGAAGG
>NZ_JASEWO010000221.1:0-6263 GCF_030024295.1 Pantoea sp. Pa-EAmG | reverse complement strand
AGATATTGCTTTTGCTTTGATTTCAAATATTTCAACGGTTTATCCATAAACTGACCTTTCACGACAATTCTTATGTGGTCCATTCGCAGAGTTACGTCAGAATTTTCGCAGTTTTTCCGGGGCCGCTAACCGCTGCTGTCCATTCATCTGGTAAAACTACCTTTTAATTAGCGTTAATAAGTTAAACGCGTAAGCAAAATTCTAATTTTTGTTAACCTGGTGACGTTTGGTTTAAACCGTTGCAAGCGATTTTCCCGGCAGCGGTCAGCGCATACTTTCAGGTCATTTTCACTGGTGTGGTTATCAGTACTGGACAAAATTGAGACTGTAATAAAGGAATAAAAGAATGGTATATGCACATAATAAACAGGTGCGTGTCGCTGTCCTTGATGATCACCCGATGGTTCGTACCGTTTTCGAGTTATGCCTGAAACACGAACCCGATATTCATCTGGTCGGGACCTGGTCTTCAAGTAATGAATTGTTTAGTCAGCTGCGCAGCACTACGGTGGATGTGCTGGTGCTGGACTTTTTGCTGGGCGAGCGGGAACTGGATGGCCTGGCCCTGGTGAAACAGCTGCGAAATCACTATCCGCAGCAAAAGATTTTGATCTCATCGTCCATGGAGAGTCCGGCGATTGTCAAAATGGTGCTGAGCGCCGGCGTTAAGGGCTTTATTGGAAAAAGCCACAATATGCAGGAGATCGTCCAGGCGATTCGTCAGGTGGCGCAGGGGCGGCTATTTTTGTCGCAGGAAGTGGCGTACGAGGTGGAAAACCTCTACGTGATGAATGAAGACGCCATCAACGAAAACCTCGATCTCTCCAGCAAAGGCAATATGTATGAGAAGGTCAAAACCCTCAGCCCGCGCGAAGTAGAAGTGGTGCGCTGTTTTCTCGATGGGCTCAGCGTGTCGCAAATCGCCGTGAAGTTTAAGCGCAGCCGTAAAACCGTGAGCGGACAAAAGCAGTCGGCGCTGAAAAAGCTCGGCCTGCGCTCGGATTCGGAATTGTTCAAATACAGCCACGACCTGATGTCGGGCAGCTAATCTTTCTTTAAGGCGGTCAGGGATGGCCGCCGTCTGCTTTTCCGCCTCTCTGCATCACGTTCCCGGTAACAGCCGTTTTGTAACATCGCTTTGAGTGATGTTCGTCACAGTTTCGCCGGCCGTATCCCGCTGTGATAGCCCCCATTGCTACAGCACTGAAGGGGCTACGATGAACATTGAAACGAAATCCTGCGTCATTACCGGCAAAAAACAGGTCAGCGTCGCACAGCAGCAGGTGCAGTGGGACGGCACCGGCACGCTGGTGCGCATCACGCGCGGCGGCATCTGCGGGTCCGATCTGCACTACTATCAGGAAGGTAAAGTCGGCAGCTTCGAAGTGAAGATGCCGATGATCCTCGGCCATGAAGTGATCGGCTACGTGGTGGAGAGCGACGATCCGCAGCTCCAGCCCAATCAAAAAGTGGCGGTCAATCCCTCAAAGCCGTGCGGCAGCTGTAAATACTGTCTGCGCGAGCAGCAAAATCAGTGCACCTCAATGCGCTTTTTCGGCAGCGCCATGTATCTGCCGCACGTGGATGGCGGCTTCACGCAATACAAAGTGGTCGATAGCGCGCAGTGCGTGCCGTTTCCGCAGGAGGCCGATGACAGCGTAATGGTGTTTGCTGAACCACTGGCCGTGTGCATCCACGCCACGCAGCAGGCGGGCGATCTGAGCGGCAAAACCGTGTTCATTTCCGGCGTCGGGCCGATTGGCTGTCTGATTGCCGCCGCTGCCAAAGCCCGCGGAGCCGCGGAGATTATTTGCAGCGATATCAGCGAACGCTCGCTCAGCCTGGCTCAGCAGATGGGCGCGACCGGCGTGATCCACGCTGCTGACGGTGATTTCACGCCTTACCTTGCAGATAAAGGCTTCTTCGATGTCGCTTTCGAGGCTTCCGGCCATCCGTCTTCGCTGCAGCGCTGTCTCGACGTGGTATGCGCCAAAGGCACGCTGGTACAGGTTGGCATGGGCGGCACGATTCCGGATTTCCCGCTGATGACGCTGATCGCCAAAGAGATCAATCTGGTCGGTTCTTTCCGTTTCACCCACGAATTCAACACGGCGGTTGACTGGCTGGCACGCGGCGTGGTCAATCCGCTGCCGCTGTTCAGCGGGGAGTATGACTTACAGGATATCGACGCGGCGCTGCAGTTTGCCGGTGATAAAACCCGGGCGGCGAAAGTCCAGTTAACGTTTTAAGGAGTCAGTATGAGTCAGCTATTTTCCCTGACGGGCAAGCGTGTGCTGCTCACCGGTTCGGCGCGCGGCATCGGTTTTCTGCTGGCGCGCGGTCTGGCGGAGGCGGGTGCGGAAGTGATCATCAACGCCACCACCGAGGGCGGCGCAGAGCAGGGCGCGGCGAAACTGCGCGAGCTGGGTTATCACGCACGGTCGAAGGCCTTTGACGTCACGCAGTCGGCGCAGGTTCAGCAGGCGGTGGAGGAGATTGAAAGCCAGTGGGGCGCGATTGATATCCTGGTGAACAATGCCGGCATTCAGCGCCGCCGGCCGTTTCTCGAGTTTCCCGAGCAGGACTGGAACGACGTGATTGCCGTCAACCAGACAGCGGTGTTTCTGGTGTCACAAACCGTGGCGAAAAGAATGGTGCAGCGTCAGCGCGGAAAAATCATCAACATCGGCTCGATGCAGAGCGAACTGGGGCGCGACACCATCACGCCGTATGCCGCCTCCAAGGGCGCGGTCACCATGCTGACGCGCGGCATGTGTGTGGAGCTGGCGCGCCACAATATTCAGGTTAACGCCATTGCGCCGGGCTATTTCGTCACCGAGATGACCCAGACGCTGGCTGACGATCCGGCCTTCACCGGCTGGCTGACCAAACGTACGCCGGCCGCACGCTGGGGCAAGCCGGAAGAGCTGATTGGCGCGGCGGTGTTCCTGGCGTCGGGCGCATCTGATTTCGTCAATGGCCACCTGTTGTTTGTTGATGGCGGTATGCGCGTCGCCGTGTAATGCCGTGGCGCGGCTGGCGTAATTGCCGGCGCGCGCCTAAACCTTAAACACCCCTCTGTCTTCCTAAGGATAATAAAAAATGCCAATAACCATAATTGTGCTGGGTGTGATACTGCTGCTGGTTCTGATGATTGTCTTCAAGGTCAACGGCTTCATTGCGTTGGTGTTTGTCTCGGCGGTGGTAGGTATCGCCGAAGGCATGACGCCGCTCAATGTGATGGCCTCGATTCAGAAAGGTATTGGTTCCACGCTCGGCGGCCTGGCGATGATCCTCGGCTTTGGTGCTATGCTCGGGCGGCTGGTGTCCGATACCGGCGCTGCCCAGCGGGTGGCCACCACGCTGATTGCCGCGTTCGGTAAACAGCGGCTGCAGTGGGCGCTGGTGGTCACCGGGCTGATCGTCGGCCTGGCGATGTTTTACGAAGTCGGCTTTGTGCTGTTGCTGCCGCTGGTGTTCACCATCGTTGCGGCGGCCGGACTGCCGCTGCTGTACGTCGGCGTGCCGATGGTGGCAGCGCTGTCGGTGACGCACTGCTTCCTGCCGCCGCATCCCGGCCCAACCGCCATTGCCACCATCTTTGGTGCCAATCTCGGCACCACGCTGCTGTACGGCTTAATCATTACCATCCCGACGGTGATCATTGCCGGCCCGATCTTCTCAAAATTCCTCAAAAGCTTCGAAAAGTCGCCGCCGGAAGGGCTGTATAACCCTAAAATTTTCACCGAAGAGGAGATGCCGGGCTTCTTTATCAGCATCTTTGCCGCAGTGATTCCGGTGGTACTGATGGCGATTGCGGCAGTCTGCGAACTGACGATGCCGAAAGAGAATGCGCTGCGCCAGTTCTTTGAATTTATCGGCAACCCGGCGGTGGCGCTGTTTATCGCCGTGGTAATTGCGGTGTTTACCCTCGGTCTGCGCAACGGGCGCAAAATGGAGCAGGTGATGGATATGTGTGGCGATTCGATCGCCGCCATCGCCATGATCGTCTTTATCATTGCCGGCGGCGGCGCCTTTAAGCAGGTGCTGGTGGATAGCGGTGTCGGTAATTACATCGCCGATCTGATGAAAGGATCATCGCTGTCACCGCTGCTGATGTGCTGGACGGTGGCGGCAATGCTGCGCATCGCGCTGGGATCGGCCACCGTCGCGGCGATCACCACCGCCGGCATCGTGACGCCGATCATTGCCGCCACCCATACCGATCCGGCGCTGATGGTGCTGGCGGTTGGTTCAGGCAGCGTGATCGCTTCGCACGTGAACGATC
Organism: Pantoea sp. Pa-EAmG; assembly: GCF_030024295.1. Classification (NCBI taxonomy): domain Bacteria; kingdom Pseudomonadati; phylum Pseudomonadota; class Gammaproteobacteria; order Enterobacterales; family Erwiniaceae; genus Pantoea; species Pantoea sp. Pa-EAmG. Next base: position 1,975 of record NZ_JASEWO010000221.1, on the reverse strand, counting down.
CGGGTTTCTGGCTGTTCAAAGGCTATTTCAACCTGAGCGTGGTTGAAACCCTGAAAACCTGGACGGTAATGGAAACGCTGATCTCCATCCTCGGCCTCGCCGGTGTGCTGGCGCTCAACGCCATCATTCACTAAGGCCCGCGCTTCACAGGGAGGTGAAGCGTGCTTACGCGCGACGGCGAATCCACGAGAAACGTGACTGATAGCCGCTGTCAAAATGGGTGTTATAGCGATAGCTCGAACCCGCCTCCGCCATGCAATAAGTACACACCGCCACGCGATCAATCTGCGCCGCCGGAATGCCGCGCTGTAACAGCAGGCTCTGCGCCAGCTGAGGCAAATCAAACCATACTCCCTGATGATGCGCCTGTGCCTGAGGTCGGATCGCCTGCGGATTATGCGGCTGTTGCTGTGACCAGCTTAGCGCCGGCAGGTCCGGGCGCTGCTGCATCTGTGCGATGCGATCAACGCCCAGTTCATAGCAGCACGGGCCGATTGCCGGACCGATCGCCACCAGCAGGGATGCCGGCGTCGCGCCACCCGCCATCAGTTGATCGAGGGCACTGCTCAGCACGCCGCCGAGCGTACCCTGCAAGCCGGCATGTACCGCCGCCACCTGATGCGTTTTCACATCGGCGAACAGCACCGGCAGACAGTCAGCGGTGTAAACCGCAACCGGCTGATGATCGTCACTGATCACCCCATCGGATTCACAACTTTTCGGCGGCCGGTTTTGTCCGGCCAGCACCACTTTTGCGCTGTGCCGCTGCTGTCCGTACGCCGCAGCGGCCGGTGCCGGCTGACCGGCAGGCTGGAAGGCATACTCCAGCCAGCGTTGACTCTCCAGCAGCGCCGAGCGCGGCCCGCGATTATCCATAAGTGTCTCCTGTGACCTGTCCCCGGTTTTCCTCTGCCCACAGCTTACGTTAACTGCTACATTTTTAAAGCTTTACAAAAACTGACCATAATCACTTAAGGACGACATGATGAAAAACACCTCCTGGCTAACCGCGGCAGGCCTGATTGCCCTGACGCTCACCGGCTGTGCCCAACCGCAAAAACAGCAGGCTCAGCAGCAACTTGGTCAGCAGTCGGTGCTGGCAGTCAACTGGTTTCAGCAGTCTGGCGAGTATCAGGCGCTGAGCTGGCAGGCGTTCAACACGGCACGCATGGCGTTTGATAACGCTCCTTCGCTCACCGGCAAACCCAAAGCGGTGATTGTTGATCTGGATGAAACCATGATCGATAACAGTGCCTACAGCGCGTGGCAGGCAAAAAACGGCCAGCCGTTCTCCGGTAAAACCTGGTCAGCGTGGACGCAGGCGCGCCAGGCGACCGCAGTGCCCGGTGCCGTCGAATTTGCCAACTACGTGAATAGCCACGGCGGCACCATGTTCTACGTCTCGAACCGCGATCAGAAAGACTACGCGGCCACGGTCGATAACCTCAACAAGCTGGGCTTCAGCGGCGTAAGCGACAAAACTGTGCGTCTCAGTACCGGCAACTCCAACAAACAGGCGCGTTTCGACGCAATTAAAAATGCCGGCTACAACGTGGTGCTGTATATCGGCGATAACCTGAATGACTTCGGCGGCGCCACCTGGCATCAGGGCAACGCGCAGCGCCAGCAGTTTGTCACGCTCAACCATCAGCGTTTTGGCACCCAGTTCATTGTGCTGCCCAATCCACTGTACGGCGACTGGGAGAGCGGCATGGCTGAAAACTACAATAAGTTAACCCCGGAACAGCAGCTGCAGGTGCGTGAATCCCGCATGAAAGCCTGGAACGGTAAATAATTCGTCAAGCGAAATAGCGCCTGCCCTGGCGGGCGCTTATTACAGGCGGTCAGCGCCAGTGATATTTACGTTTCTTTGTAATTATTATTCTGCTTATCATTTTCCCGATCTCTTACTTAATCTTTCCGCCGCCTTCAGTGAAATATCACCGCAAATAACGTTAAAACCAGCTGATAACAC
>NZ_JASEWO010000220.1:0-6296 GCF_030024295.1 Pantoea sp. Pa-EAmG | reverse complement strand
GGATTTACGAGAAAAATGCGGATTACAGCAGCGCCTCTTCGCTGCTGGGCTACATCCCGGGAGCGGGAGCCGTATCCGGCGCGTTAGGTATGGCAAACTCAGCAAGTGAAGTATCCTCTACGGCAGGCAAAATGGCAGATAAACGTAGTGGAAATACCGAAATACATGGTAATAGACTCTATATCACTTTTAATAATAGCGATATTGTAGACTACTGGAGTATCCGTTAATCCGCATCGACAGAAAGTCATTTACCTGATGCGGCTCAGCTGAGCCGCGTTATTCTATTTAAACAAGAATATTATCTGCTTCGTATCATCCGGGCTATTACGCGCAAATAAACCACGACATCTCACCGCTGAATAACGTTTTATCGCGCAGGTAAAAGCGCCGCTGGCAGATCAACTGGCGTGTGCATCAATGCTGCACCCGTGCGGCGCAAATCGTCTGCGCGCAATGGCAAGGCGCTACGGGCTAAGCCGCGCCAGGTTGCGCCAGAAATGTTAACAGAAAGCGGCTTGAATTCAGCGTGCTGAACCCCCACTCTAACGCTTTCGCCCTGACAGGAGTAAAACAATGGCAACCGAATATGCGATTATCGCGGGTGGCTGTTTCTGGTGCACCGAAGCAGTATTCAAAGATGTGATTGGCGTCGAGTCAGTCGAAAGTGGTTACACCGGCGGTGAACGTCCTAATCCCACCTACGAGCAGGTGTGCAGCGGTGCGACCGGCCACGCCGAAGCGATTCGCGTAGGCTTCGATCCGGAGAAAGTGAGCTACGGCGATCTGCTGGACATCAGCTTTGCCACCCACGATCCTACCCAGCTGAACCGTCAGGGTAATGATGTCGGCACCCAGTACCGTTCGGCAATTTTCCCGGCTAACGCGGAGCAGGAAGCCGAAGCGATTGCGGCGATTGCCCGCGCGCAGGAAGATCACAGCGAGCCGGTGGTGACCACTATCGAGCCGCTGAAAGCCTGGTATCCGGCAGAAGATTATCATCAGGATTACTGGGATGGCGCGGGTCAGCGCAACGGTTACTGCCTGGCGGTGATCCCGCCGAAGCTGCAGAAACTGCGTAAAAGCTTCGCGAACCGGGTGAAACAGGCCTAACCCGCCCGCACTCCCCCACGGAAGGTCGTCATCGCTGACGGCCTTCCTGCATTTAGCGCGACCCGCTGCGGATTATCCGTCATAATAGCCCCCCGTTTTCCGCAGAGCACGACCATGATCTCACCACAGCAAGCCACGCCGGTGCGCAGGCGACCGATGAAGCTCAACACCCTGGTAACGCTGATGCTCAGCGCGGTGATTGTGCTGGTGCTGCTGAGCGTACACATGTTTTATTTCTTCCAGATTGGCGCCGCGACGCGCAGCCAGCTGGAGGATAAAGCCATGGCGGTGGCGCGCACGCTGGCGAAATCACCTGAAATTCAGCAGGCGCTTCGCCTGCCGCCCGACCGGGCCGCTATCCAGCCCATCGCCAAAGCGGTGGAAGAGAGCAATAATTTGCTGTTTATCAGCATCACCAACATGGATGGCATCCGCTACTCACACCGTAATCCGGAGCTGGTGGGCAAACACTTTATCGGCCCGGACATCGAACCGGCGCTGCGCGGCAACGAGAATGTCTCCGTGAATCAGGGCTCGCTGGCCAAATCACTGCGCGTGTTTACCCCGGTGTACGACGCCCAGCAGCGGCAGATTGGCGTGGTGGCTATCGGCATCTCGCTGGAGGCGGTCACCGACCAGATCAACCAGAGTCGCTGGAGCATTCTGTGGACCATTCTGATCGGCACTTTTGCCGGCGCGGTTGGCACCTTCATTCTGGTGCGCGTGCTGAAGCGTATCCTGTTCGGCCTCGAGCCATACGAAATTTCCACCCTGTTTGAGCAGCGCCAGGCGATCCTTAACTCCGTCAAGGAAGGCGTGGTGGCGATGGACGATCGGGGTGAGGTGACGCTGGTCAATCAGGCGGCGCGCCAGCTGCTGAGCGATAAAATGGGCAGCAGCGTAGTGAGTACCGCGCGCATTTATGATGCTTCGGTGATCGACCAGCATCTGCAGGAAGTGCTCAACGGCGGTCGCGCACGGCGCGATGAGGAGCTCAACGTCAATGGCCGACTGCTGCTGAGCAACACCGTGCCGGTGCGCAGTCAGGGACGCATTATCGGCGCGGTCTGCACCTTCAGGGACAAGACCGAAATCAGCCAGCTGATGCAGCGTCTGACCGGCATGGTAAACTATGTTGATGCCCTGCGTGAGCGCTCGCACGAGTTCATGAATAAGCTGCACGTGATCCTCGGCCTGCTGCACATGAAAAATTATGCGCAGGTAGAAGCCTATATTCTGAAGACCGCTAATAACTATCAGACGGAAATCGGCTTCCTGCTGGAGAAGATCAAATCACCGGTGATTGCCGGTTTTCTGCTCAGCAAAATTAACCGCGCCTCTGATTGCGGCCATCGCCTGACCATCAGCGATGCCAGTTACCTGCCGGACAGCGGCAACGAGCAGCAAATGGCGGCGCTGATCACCGTGGTCGGCAATCTGGTGGAGAATGCGCTGGATGCAATGAGTGAGCAGACCGAGGGCGAAATCCACGTCATGCTGCACTATCAGAACGGCTGGCTGACCTGTGAAGTGAGCGATGACGGACCGGGCATTGCGCCGCAGCATCTGGCAACCGTGTTCGACAAGGGCTTCTCCACCAAAGGCGAGGATCGCGGGGTCGGCCTGTTCCTGCTGAAACAGCAGACGGAGCACCTCGGCGGCAGCGTCAGCGTGGAGTCCGAGCCCAGCGTGTTCACCCAATTTTTAGTCCAACTTCCGTGGGATGGAGGAACCAAACCGCATGATTAACGTGTTAGTGGTCGACGATGACGCCATGGTGGCCGAGCTGAACCGCAGCTTTATCGGCCAGGTGCCGGGCTTTCACTGCGTGGGTACCGCCGCGACGCTGCAGCAGGCGCGCGAGTTCCTGTTTAATAGCGAAACGCCGATCGACCTGGTGCTGCTCGATATCTATATGCAGCAGGAGAACGGGCTCGATCTGCTGCCGGAGCTGCGCCAGGCGCAGAGTTCAGTGGAAGTGATCATCATTTCGTCAGCGGCCGACGCGGAGAACATCAAAACCTCGCTGCACTACGGCGTGGTCGACTACCTGATCAAACCGTTCCAGTTCCCGCGTTTTGAAGAGGCGCTGACCGGCTGGCGGCAGAAAAAATCGCTGATGGACAATCAGCACTACTATCAGCAGTCGGACCTCGATCTGCTGATGCACGGCAGCCCGGCCACCCAGCACGACAACAAACGGCTGCCGAAAGGCTTAACGCCGCAGACGCTGCGCACGCTGTGTCAGTGGATTGACGCCCATCCCGGCCATGAGTTTTCCACCGACGAGCTGGCGGCAGAGGTGAACATTTCGCGCGTTTCGTGTCGCAAATACCTGATCTGGCTGGCGCAGATTAATATCCTGTTCACCAGCATTCACTACGGTGCCACCGGCCGCCCGGTGTATCGCTATCGCCTGCAGCCGGAGTACCATTCGCTGCTGCAGCAGTACTGTCAGTGACGCAGCTGCCAGCTGAAATCCAGCTGGCTGAAGCGGAAATGGCGCGCCGGCGAGCAGATAATCTGCCGATCGCGGGTGACAAACACCGCGTCGATGTCAGGCTGGCCGGCGAGATACGCCAGCCCCTGCTCTACGCCCATGCCGTACAGCAGCGTGGTATAGATATCGCCATCCAGCGAGCGATCGGCAATCACCGTCACGCTCAATAACGCATTGTCCAGCGGATAACCGGTGCGCGGATCAAAGATGTGATGCCAGCAGCGGCCGTCGCGTTCAAAGTAGCGCTCATAAATCCCGGACGTCACCACCGATTTGCCCTGCACCTGCAGCGTACCCAGCAGCTCATCGTCCCGGCCAAACGGTTTTTTGAGCCCGATGCCCCAGCCCTGCGGCTGATGCGGCGGGCTGCCGAGCGTCTGCACATTGCCACCGAGATTAATCAGCGCCTGCGCAACACCCTGCTGACGCAGAAATGCCTGCACCACATCGGCGATGTAGCCTTTCGCAATGGCGCCCAGATCGATCTCCATGCCCGGCAGCGGCAGAAACACCGAGCGCTGTTCAGCATCGAGCACCACCTGATGCGGATCGGTCAGGCGCAGCAGCGCCTCAATCTCCGCTGCGGGCGGCACTTCACGCCCCTGAAAACCAATCTTCCAGCGTTTCACCACCGGACCGATGGTGAAGTTAAACGCGCTGTCCGGCAGGATGCTCACCGCGTGCGCCACGCTAATCAGCGCAAAAACCGGCGCGCTCACCACCACCGGATGGCGTCCGGCGGCCTGATTAATGGCCATCACTTCGGATTCGGCGCGGTTGACGGTAAACAGGTTTTCCTGCTGTTTGATCAGGCGAAAGACCTGGCTGGCCAGCGTAGGATTGTCTTCGAACAGTTTGAGCAGAATGGGCGAACCCATGAGGACGGCAGAATAGGAATGGACGCCAGCGTCGCTTGTCATTGTGGCCCCGCAAGAGAACGATGCCCGCAGGGCGCGGGCATCGTGATAGCTTAGTTACCTAACGCCAGTTTAGCGGCATTACGGCCCGCTTTGATACCAAAGATAATGATATCGGCGACGGCGTTACCGCCGATGCGGTTCGCACCGTGGATGCCGCCAACCACTTCACCCGCCGCCCAGGCCCCAGGAATCACCTGTTTCTGCGCGTCAAGCACCGCGGTCTCGGTGTTGATGGTCACGCCGCCCATGGTGTGGTGCACGCCCGGTGCGATACGAATCGCGAAGAACGGCCCCTGATTGAGCGGATGACGCAGCGCGGTGGCACGGCCAAAGTCTTCGTCTTTCTGGTTAATCACAAACTCATTGTAACGGCCCAGCGTGCTTTGCAGCGTTTCCTGATCCATGTTGAGTTTCACCGCCAGCTCGTGTGGCGTCGGCGCGCTAATCACAAAGCCTTTGGCGATGTATTCGTCCGCCGCTTTGTTGTTGGCACGCACCTGCTCATCGAACACGATCCACGCGCTTTTTTCCGGCAGCGCGATAATCTCGGCAGAAACTTTGTCACGGGTTTCCATTTCATTGTAGAAACGCTTACCGGCCTGGCTGACCAGAATCGCCCCGCCGCCGCGCATCGCTTCGGAAATCAGGTACGAGGTGGTCTGCTCAACGGTTGGGTGGATTTGGATTTCGCCCATGTCGACAGTCTCGGCGCCAATTTTCTGCAGCATGGCGATACCGCTGCCGGTGGCGCCTTTGTGGTTGGTGGTAACGAAACCATCCAGCTCCGGACGGTATTTCACCACCATCTCGCGGTTGGCGCTAAAACCACCGGTGGCCACAATCACGCTTTTCGCATTCAGGATGCGGCTGTCGTTGTACTCATCAACCACTTTCACGCCGGTCACCGCACCGTTTTCAAACAGGATCTCGGCCACCGAGGTTTCCAGCAGCACTTCGATGTTGCGCTGGTTAACATTTTTCACCAGGCCGCTAATCAGGAAGCCGCCCACCGCCGAGCGATCTTCCGGACGGTGCGTACGGTCAATGCTCATGCCGCCGGTGATGGTGATATCGCTCAGCTCAATGTCTTTCGCCGCCAGCCACTCAATGGCTTCTGGCGCACGCTCAACGAACTCACGCAGCAGCACCGGGTTGTTTTTGAACTTGCCGCCTTTCAGCGTTTCCTCGTAGAACAGCTCTTTGCTGTCTTCGATGCCTTTCAGTTTCTGATAACGGGTTTCCGCGGCGTTCATCCCCACCGACGCTTTGATGGTGTTACCGCCAATGGTGGGCATCTTCTCAATGATCACCACGCGTGCGCCGTCATCGTGCGCCTGAATCGCCGCCGCCAGACCGGCCCCGCCGGTACCCACCACCACCACATCGTAATTGACCGGCGCATTCGGATTGCCGCCCTCTTCAATCACATACTCTTTGCTGGAGGTGGTGAGCGCGCGCGATACCGCTTTCTTCAGCGCCTCACTCTGCGTGGTAGCGCCGGTAATGGCATCGACGTGCGGGCTGTTCGCCACCAGAATACGTTCACGCAGGCTTTCAAAGGTGCTGGTGAAATCGACGTCGAGGTTAGGATCCGGCACCAGCGAAATGTCGGTGATACGGTCGGTGTCGAGCGTTACGTTGATTTTCAGCTTCAGCGCTTCGGCTTCCACTTTCGCCTGGTAAACGCCGGCTTTGTACTTACGATGGCCATCGCTGACGTCACGGATCATCGCATCCACCAGCGAGAAGCGCCACAGCGGTTC
>NZ_JASEWO010000417.1:0-569 GCF_030024295.1 Pantoea sp. Pa-EAmG | reverse complement strand
CTGTTCTCACGCAAAATTATCGGCTGGTCAATGCAATCCCGGATGACAAAGGACATTGTCCTGAACGCACTGCTGATGGCTGTATGGCGGCGTAATCCGCAAAGAAAGGTGCTGGTCCACTCGGACCAGGGCAGTCAGTATACAAGCCATGAGTGGCAGTCATTCCTGAAATCACACGGCCTGGAAGGGAGTATGAGCCGTCGCGGTAACTGTCACGATAACGCTGTTGCAGAAAGCTTTTTCCAGTTACTGAAACGAGAGCGCATAAAGAAAAAGATCTACGGAACGCGGGAAGAAGCCCGCAGCGATATTTTTGATTACATCGAAATGTTTTATAACAGTAAGCGTCGGCATGGTTCAAGCAATCAGATGTCACCGACAGAATATGAAAACCAGTATTATCAACGGCTCGGAAGTGTCTAGATTATCCGTGGCGATTCAAGAAGAGTGGTGGGCTATTATATTACTTGGGGCGCTATTCTTTCTGACGCAGGGAGAAGGTGAAGATGAAGCACAAAGCAAAAAACCCCGCACCTTACGGTACGGGGTTCTTCTAATTGATGCCTGGC
>NZ_JASEWO010000416.1:0-572 GCF_030024295.1 Pantoea sp. Pa-EAmG | reverse complement strand
TTGCGCACATTGTTCAACGCTGAGTTTGCCACCACGGTGTATGCCATTGTATGCCCCTGCGAACCTCGATTGCGGAGTATCAAAGGCAGTCAATCGGGTCAGGGTGTAAGGATCCACCACGTTTGATATGTTGACCAGTCCAAACTCTCTTTTCAGCCTCTCTTCCGGGATATCCCCATAACGCATGTCGTCAGAAGAGAAATCATTAAAACGCCGCTGGGTGGTGAAAACCGTTGCTGGAAATACAGCATTACTCATAGAAAGTGCTCCCTTGCTGGTGTTTGTCCCTGTTGAAACACACATGAATGCGCAGATTTGCCCATGCTGCGGGTTTTACCGCTTCACTGCCTGGTGCCAGAACAAAAAATGGTCATTAAATTCCGTAAGCGGCACACAGTTTTTGCGGAGCATCCCCGGGGAGCACATGCCTGCGACTGAGGACAGGGTGAATGCAGCGCTGGTCAGCCAGCAAGCCATGGCAGGATGGCGGTGTGGAGAAGGGGGAGGGACGCAGAAGACAAAAAGCCCGCTCAGGTTTCCCTGAGCGGGCTTCTTTAAATCTGGCTCCTCTG
>NZ_JASEWO010000219.1:0-6396 GCF_030024295.1 Pantoea sp. Pa-EAmG | reverse complement strand
ATCAGGTTTATATTGTTCTGAAAGTGGAGAAGGTGACGCAGATTGCGGAAGCAACCCTGCACGTCAACGGCGGGGAGCTGCACGCCACATCGGAAGCGGAAGACATGTACGCGGCCATCGACGGGTTAATTGACAAGCTGGCCCGTCAGCTGACCAAACACAAAGACAAACTGAAAAAACACTAACCTTCACGCTTGCAGAGTGCTGACGGGTTCAGCACTCAGAGGAGAAATGGGGCGGGTCACCGCCCCGTTTTGTCATCTGCGCAAGCGCCTGCAGTCACCTGCCCTGCCCGTTCGCGGTGTCCCGGTACGTGCCTTACGGCTATGTGAACACGCAAGTGAAACGATGATGAACAACGATCTGACACTGGAATTGAGCGCGGTCCTTTCGCTGGACTGCACCCGCAGCGGCGTACACTGCCAGAGTAAAAAGCGCGCGCTGGAAATTATCAGCGAGCTGGCCGCTAAGCAGCTCAATCTGCCGCACCAGACGCTTTTTGAAGCCATCCTGACCCGTGAACGCATGGGCAGTACCGGCATTGGCAACGGCATCGCCATCCCGCACGGCAAGCTGGAGGAGGATACGCTGCGCGCCGTTGGCGTGTTTATCAGCCTCGACCAGCCTATCGCCTTTGACGCCGTCGACAACCAGCCGGTTGACCTGCTGTTTGCCCTGCTGGTGCCCGCAGACCAGTGCAAAACCCATCTGCACACCCTGTCGCTGGTGGCGAAACGCCTGGCGGATAAAACCGTCTGCCGCCGTTTGCGCGCGGCACAGAGCGATGAAGAGCTCTACGCCATCATTACAGAAGCTCAGGAAGATCACGCTTAAGCGACAGACACTTTTACCGGCCTGCGTGCCGGTTTAACACGGGAGAAATGTGATGGTGCTGATGATCGTTAGCGGTCGGTCAGGCTCAGGAAAATCAGTCGCGCTGCGCGCCCTTGAGGATATGGGCTTCTACTGTGTCGATAACCTGCCGGTGGTGCTGCTGCCGGAGCTGGCGAACACCTTAACCGAGCGCAATATCTCAGCGGCGGTCAGCATTGACGTGCGCAACATGCCGGAATCGCCGGAGGTGTTTGAGCAGGCACTGAACAATCTGCCGGAAGCGTTCTCGCCACAGCTGCTGTTTCTGGACGCCGATCGCAACACGCTGATCCGCCGCTACAGCGACACGCGCCGCCTGCATCCGCTCTCCAGCAAAAATCTGTCGCTGGAAAGCGCCATTGATCAGGAGAACGATCTGCTGGAGCCGCTGCGCTCGCGTGCCGATCTGATCATCGATACCTCAGAGATGTCGGTGCATGAGCTGGCAGAAATGCTGCGCACGCGCCTGCTGGGCAAGCGTGAGCGTGAACTCACCATGGTGTTTGAATCCTTCGGCTTCAAGCATGGCATCCCGATCGATGCCGATTACGTGTTTGACGTGCGTTTCCTGCCCAACCCACACTGGGATCCGAAGCTGCGTCCGATGACCGGGCTCGATCGTCCGGTGGCGGCCTTCCTCGATCGTCACACCGAAGTGCACAACTTTATCTACCAGACGCGCAGCTATCTCGAGCTGTGGCTGCCGATGCTGGAAACCAATAACCGCAGCTATCTGACGGTGGCGATTGGCTGTACTGGCGGTAAGCACCGTTCGGTCTACATTGCCGAACAGCTGGCAGACTATTTCCGTTCGCGCGGTAAAAATGTGCAGTCCCGTCATCGCACCCTGGAAAAACGTAAATCATGACCGTGAAGCAAACCGTTGAGATTCGAAATAAGCTGGGTATGCATGCGCGCCCGGCGATGAAGCTGTTTGAGCTGGTACAGAGTTTTGATGCGGAAGTGCTGCTGCGTAACGAGGCCGGTACCGAAGCCGAAGCCAGCAGCGTGATTGCGCTACTGATGCTCGACTCCGCTAAAGGCGGTCATATCGAAATCGAGGCCAGCGGCCCGCAGGAAACCCAGGCGCTGGCCGCGGTCATTGAGCTGTTTGAAGCCGGTTTTGACGAAGACTAACCGCGTCAGTGCAGCTGGTAACGGTTGAGAAAACCCTCGCCGCCCAGCTGGCGCATCTGGCGCATAATCCACTGCTGGCGCTGACGAATGTAGCCGGACGGCGCATCCGCGCGGAAGCGAATCGGATTCGGCAGCACCGCCGCCAGCAAAGCCGCTTCGGCCATGCTCAGCCGACTGGCAGGCTTGTGGAAATAGCGCTGCGATGCCTCTTCCACACCAAACACCCCGTTCCCGAATTCCGCAATATTCAGGTACACCGTCAGAATGCGGCGTTTGGTCCATACCGTTTCCAGCCCCACCGTCAGCCCGGCCTCCAGCCCTTTGCGCACCCAACTGCGGCCATCCCACAAGAACAGATTCTTCGCCGTCTGCTGAGACAGCGTTGATGCGCCGCGCATCCGTTCGCTGCCGTCATTGTCCAGCACCTGCTGAATGGCATGCACGTCAAAGCCCCAGTGCTCAGGAAACTTTTGATCTTCCGAGGCGATCACCGCCAGCGCCATCCACGGTGAAATCTCATCCATTCCCACCCAGTCTGAATGGGCGACATAATCGAAGCGTCCGCTGAACCACGCGCCAAGCTGCCGCTCCACCATTACCGCCGAAAACGGCACCGGCAAAAATGCGAACAGCACAATACCGGCCAGCCACAGACCCAGCCATGCCAGAAGCACCCTGCCAGCCAGCCGCTTCAGGCGCTGGACCATCTTCCCTTTACTCTTACTCATGCAATTGTCTCTTACCGGTTCCCTGGATTAATCAATTACTCAGGTCATGATTTCAAATAGCGGTGATGCAAGCCGGAATTTTATCTCTGCGGCATCGCGACCACCAGCCAAACTCATTGCGCGGGCAACCATCGTTCCTCTATTAGAGCCAGTCGCATCAAGCACTTCCGGCAAAAAGGAATCGGTTCCATGCAGAAAAATCGCGCAGCGCGCACGGGCATAAATACTTAACCGATTGTGATGCCGCTCACGTTAAACCTTTCACGATGTTTAACTATCATCTTTAGTAGTCAGTGAAGATGTTCATTGACAACCGAGACCATTCTGAAAAACACGGCGCAAATAGCGACAATTACCCTTCAGGCCAGGGCGCAACCTGTAAAACGTTTTACCGCCCATCCGGTTTACGCTAACCGTTCAATGCCCGAACTGGAACTTTCAGCCGGGGGTTTCCAAAACGTTTTGGATAACCGCCGCAAAATCTGGTTATTCATTATTAGAATCAATAACATGAGCATAAAAAAGACCGTTGCGCTGCGCTTTTTGCCGTTTCCCTTCGCCGCGCAGCGCTTCCCGGACCGTGACTGTGGGAAAACCAGGCAAAAAACCGAACATTTGCTCAAAAATAGTGCAATACGCTAAAGAAATTGATTCCTTGCTTGACTGTGTCAGCAAATTAATGTTTTCTGTATTTAAACGCTGCTCAACATCACACAATTTAATGAATCTTGTCACAAGCTGTGGCGAATTTGCTAAGGTGATTTTGAAGCGTTAACCAATACCACGCTGTTGCTTTTGTATTCGATTTCTAATAATAGCAGCAGCGCCCATTTCCCTGGTGTTGGCGCAGTATTCGCGCACCCCGGTTTCGACTGGGGTCATTTTTTTTCTGGCCCGCGCTATTTTTCCCGCTCCGCAACCCAGTTCCGTAATACTTCAACGTCGTGCCGCCACTCGTGCTTCAGCTCGTCAACCCACTCCTGCACGTTATCCCACCAGGCCGGCAATTCCGGTGACTGAATCTGTTTCGCCAGTTTCTGCAGATGCAGCAGGCCGACGGAGCCCGCCGCGCCTTTGATCTTGTGCCCCTCTTCGGCGATGCCCTTCTGGTCACGCGCCATCATGTTGGAGTCCAGCACCTCAAGATAACCCGGCATCATCTGCTCGAACATCGTCAGGCTTTGGGTGATCAGCCCCGGACCAACCAGCTCGATATACTGCTCCAGCATGTCGACATCCAGCAGCGTGCGTGACTGTTCCGCGTCGGCGTCACTCACCACCGCTTCGGCTTCGGCCTGGTAATCCCAGAATTTCTTGATCATCGCGGTCAGCGCCGGCACCGCCAGCGGTTTGCTCAGCACATCGTCCATGCCGGCATCGAGATACTCTTTTTTATCCTTCAGCACGTTGGCAGTCAGCGCGACCAGCGGCGGCAGCGTCACGCCGGCATGCTGCTGATGAATGGCGCGCGACACATCGAGGCCAGTCATGTCCGGCAGCTGGATATCCAGCAGCACCAGGTCGAACTCCTGCGGATCGAACATTGCCAGCGCCTCACCGCCGGTCATCGCCACCTCCACGCTGCAACCCAGCTTCTCCAGTACCGAGCGCGCCACAATCACGTTGAGTTCGATATCTTCTACCAGCAGCACGTGCAGCGCCGGCAACGGCATGCTGTCGTCCTGATCCTCATCTTCCACTTCATCCGCCACGCGCGGCGCGTGAATTTCCACGGTAAAGCACGAGCCCTGACCCGGTGCGCTGCTGACGGTGATATCGCCGCCCATCGCCTGCGCCAGCCGGCGTGACACCGCCAGGCCAATCCCGGTGCCGGTGGCCGGTTTACCGCCGTGCTGATCTTTCACCTGGTAATACATGGCGAAGATTTTGTCCTGCTCTTCCTGCGGAATGCCCATCCCGGAGTCCTGCACCTCAAAGTGCAGCGTTTCGTCCTGGCGATAGGCGACGCGCACCACGATTTCGCCCTGCCGGGTAAACTTCACGGCATTGCCGATCAGGTTCCACAGAATCTGGCGCAGGCGCGTGCCGTCGGCGGAGATCTTGTGCGGCAGCGGCAACTCCGGTGCCATGACGAACTTCAGCCCTTTCGGCTGCGCCAGCAGGCCGGAGAGGTTTTCCAGGTCGGCGAGGAAGCCGGTGAAATCCAGCGGCTGGTTATCCAGCTGCACTTTGCGCCGCTCAATCTTGTCGACTTCAATCACATCATTAAAGATGTTACCGAGGGTGATGGCCGAGACGTGAATGGTTTTCAGGTACTTCAGCTGCTCCTGATTGAGATCGGTATCCAGCAGGATGCGGCTTAACCCGACGATGCCGTTAAGCGGCGTACGCAGCTCGTGGCTGATGGTGGAGATAAAGGTGGTCTTTTCTCGGCTGGCGTTCTCCAGCGCGTCCTGATAGCGCTTACGCTCGGTAATATCGCGTCCGAAGCCCATCAGGCCGCTGCGCTTACCGACGCGGTCGTAATACGGCACTTTGCGGATTTCAAAGCAGGCTTTGCGCCCGTCCGGATACTGCAGCCACTGTTCATAGGTGAGCGACACATTATGGCGAAACACCTTCTCATCGGTCTCCAGCACTTTGGTGGCGGCATCTTCGTCGTAAATGTCGCGCGGCGTCAGGCCAATCAGCTGCTTCTCGCTCAGGCCGGTGAGCAGTTCCATGGCGCGGTTACAGCCAGAGAACTGTTTGTCGATGTTGCGATAGAACACCAGGTCGGGCGAGGCATCAAGGAACGAACGCAGGAAGGAAGATTGCTGCTCCAGTTCAATCTGCGCCTGTTCACGCCGCGTCATCTCTTCGCGCAGCTTATCCATCACCTGCTCGCGCGCCTGCTCTGCTTTAATACGGTCGCTGATTTCCTGGTTCAGCTGGCTGATGGTCTCTTTCATCTGCTGATTCAGTTCAAGGTCGCGCGTGCGCATCTCCTCCAGCTTGTCCACCAGCTTCGACAGCCGCTGGCGCGACTCCTCCAGCTGATCGACCACCACGGAGAGAAAGTAGACCGCCCACGGGGTAATCAGCAGGCCAAAAAACACCGAACGCACCACGTCGATACTTTCAACGTGGCCACGCAACACCATGGTGACCGCCATCTGCACCACCATTGCCAGCACCACCAGCGCCGAAGCCAGCAGCAGCGAAAACCGCACCAGCCCAAGCTTGACCATTAAATCCACGTAGTACTGTGCTAAAAGACGAATCTGTTTCATTACGCGCTCCCTGAACGAATCTGGCTCATCATAGCGTAATTATCTGCGCGCTGCGCCGCCGCACGCGCCGTGCGGACTGACTCTACGCCCTGTTATGGTGCAGCAGCGCGGCGTTTCGCCGACGTTCCCGCCTTTATGCCTAAAGCGCTTGACTAATTCTGCCAACTGAATAATCTGGAGGGCCGCGCTTTTGCGGGTCCCGGTGCCGCGTGCCCGGCGCATCCGCTTTCTGCAGCCATCCCTCCTGATGGTTGCCTTCCGTTATTGCATATCCATTCAGCTTAAGTGCTGTTTTAATCACACCCTGGTTAATTAATTTTACTAATGGCAACCGCGTTTTGATTCAAATGTTCCGCCATAAGAAAAACAGATACATGCTGTGCACGAAACGGTCCAAACAGAATTTTGTGCTGGCATCCCCATAT
>NZ_JASEWO010000415.1:0-582 GCF_030024295.1 Pantoea sp. Pa-EAmG | reverse complement strand
TTGCCCTCAACAAACGCGCTCGCCACGAATACTTCATTGAAGAAGAGTTCGAAGCAGGTCTGTCGTTGCAAGGATGGGAAGTCAAATCACTCCGCGCCGGTAAAGCCAACATCAGCGACAGCTATATTTTGTTGCGCGATGGCGAAGCCTATCTGTTTGGTTCCACTTTCCAGCCGCTGGCCGTAGCCTCCACACACGTGGTGTGCGACCCGACCCGTAACCGTAAACTGCTGTTAAAACAGCGCGAACTTGACTCGCTCTATGGCCGTGTCAACCGCGAAGGTTTTACCGTGGTTGCGCTGTCGATGTACTGGAAAAACGCCTGGGCCAAACTGAAAATTGGTGTGGCACGCGGTAAGAAAGAACACGACAAGCGTGACGACGTGAAAGAACGTGAATGGAAGATGGATAAAGCACGTATTATGAAGAATTCAAAGCGTTAAGCACTGGATTCAGACGTCATCTTTCTGTAGTATGAGAAGTTCTGGGGCTGATTCTGGACTCGACGGGATTGTGAAGCCTTAGGAGCATGCCGAGGGGCGGTTTGCCTCGTAAAAAGCCGCAAAAAAATAGTCGCAAACG
>NZ_JASEWO010000218.1:0-6462 GCF_030024295.1 Pantoea sp. Pa-EAmG | reverse complement strand
CGCATGATTAATCTATTGAGGCAGATAGCCTTACAAACTAAATAAATCATTGAGGAACAGACCATGAAAAACATCAAAACTTTCGTTGCAGTTATCGCACTTTCAGCTGTTTCATTCGGTAGCTTTGCTCAGAGCGTCACCGCGTCAGCCTCTACTCTGGATGCCGCAGAAGCGCAGATTGCTGCTCAGGCGCATCAGGCAGGTGCTTCCTACAAAATTACCAGCGCCCGTTTCAACAATGGTGCCTATATCTCTGCTGAATTGACCAAATAAGTTGGTCTCTAATAGATGATTAAGGGCCGCTCAAAGCGGCCTTTGGTTTTTGGGCGGAAGGCATGAATAGCCGGATGAAGGGCGCTGCCGTTCAAATTTGTCTTACTGATTTATTGCTGCTGGAAAACCAGAACCCAGTACGATGAAGCGAAGTATTTGCTGGCTCTCAAATCGCGACACTCGACCTTACTGAAGCCATAAAAGCTTGTCGAATGTCTCAGGGCGTGAAGCAGACATTATCTGATGGCAGATGAATATTTTTATCACATTAAACATAACTTCCCTTCTGACACCGCCGCTGTTACTCCAAAACGCCAATGTCGTACGGAACAATTCAGAGATGATGTCTCTGAATTAGTCTTACATCTCCGCAGTCTCAGCTAAGAATATAGAGGTGTCATGCTTCAACTGATGGTGGGACAGGACAAAGATTCAGCTTTTGCCCTGTCCCATGTAACAGACTGGCCGCTACGCTAACATTCTGCGGATAGCATTACACCGTAAACTCATGGCTGTCTGGGAAACCTCCGATGCCGGAGCAAGAAGATCAAAACCATGATTAACACCTGGATATAAATGAAATTCTGTCTGAACCGCTGCTGAAACTGAACGGCTGGCCCATTCAATATTTTCATTG
Organism: Pantoea sp. Pa-EAmG; assembly: GCF_030024295.1. Taxonomy (NCBI): domain Bacteria; kingdom Pseudomonadati; phylum Pseudomonadota; class Gammaproteobacteria; order Enterobacterales; family Erwiniaceae; genus Pantoea; species Pantoea sp. Pa-EAmG. Next base: position 5,552 of record NZ_JASEWO010000218.1, on the reverse strand, counting down.
CAGAACAGATCCAGTTCGCCAACATCAAGGTATGTCGGCGGAAGCCCAGTCATATCTGATACCGTAGAGGCACTGATGTAAGGAAGTAAATCATTTTCAACTTCATTACCCAGCCGCGCAGCCCAGCCAGTCGTTACGTCATCGACAGACACCGATAAAAAAGGCGTTAATGCCGGACTTACAGCCGCAGTCTTGTGATCAATCATAGGGTAAATCAAAACTAACCCGGCCAGCGAGATTTGATGGTCACGCGCATATATTGCCGTGGAAGCAACGATACCGCCTCCTCCACTGTCTCCCATTAACACGATTTTTTTCGGGTCGATATCCAGATCTGTTGAGCTATCCTTTAACCAATTCCACGCAGCAATAACCTGCTTCGTTTGTGTTAACCCATTTGTTTCAGGTGACAGGCCATATTCGAGAGAAATGAAATCAATGCCGCTTTCTGACGCATAGTTACTGACGATTTTATCGTATAACTCACCAGTCCCTCCCACACCAGCACCACCATGGACATACAAAACTATTCCTTTCGATAACGACCGTTCTGGAGAGTAACGGCGCGCGCTTAATTGCAAACCGTCATACGGTATTTCAACATCAGTGAACGTCAGACCCTGAGGTATCGCCAGTCCTTGATTTACAATCTCATAAAATCCTGCCAGCCGGCTTCTGAGGCTGAAAGCATCGCCGGTAATGACCGCTGGCAGCGCTGCTAAAGCGGGCTGCAAAATTGCCAGTTGTTCGGCAAGTTGTGGATCAAGTACATAGCTCATCATAATTCCTTATTTAGTGTCTCGAATCAGATTATGATTTACTGTATGCCTGTCTCAAATGACATATAAAGGCTCTTTTAGGACATGTTGCGTAACATCGGTTTTTTAATTTTTCCTGACTTTAACCTTCTCGATTTGAGCGGGCCGCTGAGTGTTTTCGAGACTGCAAATAATTATCTTGAGCTGGAAAACCAATATGTGCTTGAAATAATTAGTGTAAAAGAAGGAGTAATAGAAAGCTCAATCGGTGCAACCCTGCATGCCGGTTCTGCTGAAGGAAAAGTATTTGATGTATTGATTGTTCCTGGCGGGCGTGGTGTTGATACTGCCAGCTTAGACCCAGAAATACTGGCGCTTTTTAAGCGCGACATCGCATCACGTTACGTATCGGTATGTACGGGGGCATTTCTTCTCGCTGCTTCCGGAAAACTGTCACAAAAAAAAGCGACCACGCACTGGGCACGGGCAGCTGAGCTTAAGCGATTACACACGGATATAATGCTTCAGCCTGATGAGATAGTGGTCGAAGATGGGGACGTATGGTCTTCCGCTGGCGCGACGGCAGGTATGGATATTGCGTTAGCACTGGTTGAGTCTGAACATGGGAAAACGCTTACGCACCTTGTGTCCCGCATTCTGCTTATCCCACATCGGCGTACACGTGGTCAGCTACAGTATGTGAAGATGCAGGCTATAACTCCGCCACCGCCACGCCTTCAAAAAATTCTTGAGTTTATTAGCCTGAATTTACAAGAAGATCTAAGCGTATCAGCTCTGGCTGAACGGGCATTTCTGAGTGCCAGACAGTTATCTCGCGAATTTATTACCTATACCGGTCTTTCACCGGCTCGTGCCGTTGAAAGTATACGAGTCGAATTTGCACGAAGTAAAATAGAAAATACCAACCTTCCGTTATCCTCTATCGCAAAAGAAAGTGGCTTTCAAAGTCTCGCGCATATGAGGAAAGCTTTTGTCAGAACCTTCAACATTTCTCCTCGCAATCTGAGAACACACATGTGATTGCCACTGGACAATATGTTCCTGCAGTACAGCCTGGAGGATTTGTGCTGACCGATGTCGCTTTAGTGCTTAATGTTGATTGAAAATGATGAATGGCTGCTGTCCAGAGAATGTCCGCAAGAATAATGTTAGCAATGTCCGATCCTGGCACAGAGCGGTTTAATAAGTGTGTTGCATCCATCGGTTGAACTCACAGTACTAAGAGGCCATAAGCCCGCGCCTTGTTTGCCGATGTCACCGCACATCAGCAACTATTTCAAGTGATCCAACCATTGCATCTGCGATATCCAACATGGCACGTAAGCGATCCATGTGCCGAAGATCCTGATGGTAACCTACCCAGATATCTCGTGAAGGAGGCAAATCAGGCGTTGCGAGGCGCTGCAACCCTGGAGTGGCATCACCCAACGGTTGAGGTAGTACGGCGATGCCCATCCCGCGAGCACTCATTTGCGCCTGAATCGCCCGGCTCGTGCTTTTAAAAGCACATCTCGACTGCGGAAAACGCTCAAGCAACCAGGATACGTCAGGAAAATGGGATTGCTCGGTATTCATCAAAATCAGCCCCACCGAGCGCGGATCGTTTAGCATTAACTGGGCGTTTTCCGGCGTGCCATAGAGTGCGTAGGGCATACTCATCAGGCGACGCTGAACAATATCCGGCTCGGTAAAAGGCACAATGCGAAACGCGATGTCGGCGTCACGGCGCGACAAATTGATCAAGCGGTAACTGGCAATGACTTCCGGCATAATCGCCGGGTGGCGGCGCGTCAGTTCGCTCAGCACCGGCGCCAGTACATAATTTGCAAACCATTCCGCGGAAGATATTCGCAGTATTCCTTCAAGCCGTTCATGATTGCCCGCCAGGCGGCGTTCCATTGCCAGCGCAGAGTCCTCCATCGCTTCGGCCAGTGTCATCACGCGATCGCCAGCGTCCGTTAGCACCAGCCCTTCACGGGTCCGGCGAAAGAGCGCTTGCTGTGCTTCATCCTCCAGCGCTTTTATACGGCGACCTACCGTCGGATGACTCACGCCAAGGCTGCGGGCCGCTTCCCCGAAAGAGCCTTTACGCTTTACCGCCAAAAATATCCGAACGTCACTCCATTCCATGCTCGCACCTCACCGTACAAAAATGAACATCGAATATACAAAAATGTCAGTTCCCAAACAACAATGTAAGCATCACCATAGCTTCCTCATTCAAATCGCGTCAGACGGTTATAACAGGAAGCTGAAATTATGAACAAATTAAAAGATAAAGTTGCCATCGTTACCGGCGGATCGAAGGGTATTGGCGCCGCGATTGCCCGCCAGCTGGCGGCGGACGGTGCGCGGGTGATTGTTAATTACGCTTCAGGAAAAAACGATGCCGAAAAAGTAGTGGCTGACATTACCGTTACCGGGGGACAGGCGTTAGCAGTAGCAGCGGATGTTACTCAACAAGCCGACGTTGAGGCACTGATTAACGCGGCTATCGAACGTTTTGGACAGCTGGATATTGTCGTCAATAACGCGGGCGTTTATCAGTTCGCCAGAATTGAAGAGAGCACCGAAGCACTCTACCGCCGGCAATTCGACATTAATGTTTTAGGCACGCTTTTGGTGACGGCCGCTGCCACGCCGTACCTGGCTAAAGGCAGCAGCATCATCAATATCAGTTCTTTCGTCACCCGCGTGTTTATCGCTGAAAGTGCCATTTACAGTGGCGCCAAGGGCGCTGTTGACGCCATCACGGGCGTATTGTCACAAGAGCTCGGTCCCCGAGGCATTCGCGTTAACGCGGTCAACCCTGGCCTGATCGAAACGGAAGGTAGCCATAGCGCAGGGGCGATGAACTCGGCGTTCCAGACATGGAATGAAGAGCAGACGCCACTTGGCCGCATCGGACAGGCGCAAGATGTGGCACCAATTGTCTCATTTCTTGCATCAGACGACGCAGGGTGGGTCACCGGTGAGGTAATTTTGGCTTCCGGCGGCATGCGCTGATACACCCGCTGACGGGTTACCTGTAATTAAGCGATGACAAAAGTCCTTTTGGGGACGGTAGGGTTTCTATGGAGTGTTCTATGTCGAGCCATAGCATCATGCAAGGCGAGCCGCGTCGCTGGGCGATGTTTATCATTTTACTGGTTGGGGCATTTTTGCCGCCGCTCGATTTTTTTATTGTCAATGTGGCGCTGCCTGCAATACAGGGCGAGCTGGGTACCTCATCTTCTGCTGAACAGATGGTAATTTCATCCTATGCCGCTGTGTATGCGGTCACATTAATTACCGGTGGCCGGCTGGGTGATATTTATGGCCGGGGAAAGATGTTTTTCATCGGCCTTATGGGATTTGCCGCCGCATCGCTGCTGTGTGGTTTAGCCTGGTCACCGTGGGTTCTGATTACCGGACGCATATTACAAGGCGCCACGGCCGCGATTATGGCACCTCAGGCGCTGGCTTCAATACAGGCCATTTTTCCCGAAGCGGAAAAACCATTAGCGCTTAGCATCTATGGTGCTGTGTTTGGGTTGGCCTCGGTTATCGGACAGGTACTGGGGGGCGTACTGATTTCAGCAGACCTGTTTCACCTGGGATGGAGAACAATTTTTCTCGTAAACCTGCCGGTAGCGCTGCTGATTATTCTTTTTGGCCTGCGATTACTTAAGGAGACGCGGGCGCAATCCACACAGCGTCTGGATCCCATCGGCATGCTACTGGCAACGCTCACGCTAAGCGCGCTCATTGTGCCGCTGATTGAAGGCCGTGAGGCGGGATGGCCCTTGTGGACAGTATTGTTATTCCTGGCTGTCCCGTTGCTGGGCACACTGTTATGGCGTTATGAGCGCCGCCTGAGTCAGAAGGGCGGTTCGCCCCTGCTTGAACCTTCCGTGTTGAGTACGCCTGGATTAGGACAGGCGCTGGCCATTGTTTTGCTGTTTTATTCGATCGCCGCATTCTTTTTGTTGTTTTCTGTTTATCTTCAAAGCGCATTGAACCTGACGGCTCTTACAGCAGGAAGGCTTTTCCTGCCGTTTGGTCTCGGCTACCTGATTGGGCCATTATTAACGCCTTACCTGAGAGGTTTCGTCGGAAATTACCTGAGCGCGATCGGAATGGGATGCGAGGTGTTGGGCTTAGCGGGTATGGCATGGCTGATAGCCAATACGCTGGCTGGCAACGCTCCAGGGATGCTACCGCTCGCCATACTCCTGTTTATTACCGGGCTTGGTCAGGGGCTGGCCATGCCCACACTGGTGAGAATGGTGACCGGCCAGGTTGCGCCAGCCTATTCTGGGATGATCGCCGGCGTAACCAGCTCGACATTACAGCTCAGCACAGCGCTAAGCGCTGCCATTATTGGCGGCATTTTTTACAGCATGCTGGATGACTGTCACAGCGGAGCGGATATCTCTCATGCTTTTATTGTCTCGCTACTGGCGATGGCGGCGTGCCTTGCCACCGGCGCCGTGCTCAGCATGCGGCTTGGCCATAAAACCTCCCGGCATAGTTCTGATTGAGGCGGGCAACAGGTTCGGATACTCGGTGAGATAGAAATTGCATCCTTTAGCTGTCACTTGTCATATACAAAGTGAGTAATACTCTGTATGAACTTAAGTTATTTTCAGCTATAAAAATTTTAAGTACGCTGGCATTGAATCATTTATCAACCTGAGAAAAAACGATGAAACAGGCGATAGCCCCTGCAGAATTTCAACATTATTACACTGACTGGCACTTTTCTCCCGTCATTGAAGCCGATGGCACATT